>NZ_JBAKHT010000010.1:0-183415 GCF_036906755.1 Micromonospora sp. CPCC 206171
GTCCTCGGGTTGGGGCACGGTCGAGCAGATCACCGACCCCGAGTACTCGACCAAGGCGTTCCTCAAGGGCCTCAAGCAGGTCGACGGCTGGCAGGACATGCCGCTGACCAAGGCCGCCCAGACCGTGCAGGTCTCGGCCTACCCGGACCACTACGCCCAGTGGGAGCAGCAGGCCGCCGACCTCGTCGCCAAGCACTGGAACAACTGACCCACCTGAACGACACGCTGGCCGGCACCCCGAACCCGGGGTGCCGGCCAGCGGCATATCCGCCCGGGGTCAGACGCGGAAGCCGGCGGCGCGGGCCGCCTGGCGTTCCCGGCGGCGGTCGGAGCGGCGGCGCAGGAACCAGAAGAGGAAGGCCACCAGCCCCAGCAGGAAGGCCAGCACCAGCACCGGCAGGACGATCGCCACCAGGGACATGACCACGCTGGTCGCGTCCTCGGCGGTGCTGGCCACCGGCGCGCCGAAGCCCGCGGTGGTGGCGTTGACGACCGGCCGGGCGGCCGACTTCAGCAGGTGCACGCCGAGCGCGATGACGACACCGCTCACCACCGGCACCCACTGGTGGGACGAGAAGAAGCTCCCGGGGTCGCTGACCGTCACGGTCTCCGAGCTGGCGCCGGCACCGAACGCCAGGCCGCCGGCGGTCGGGCGGACGACGGTCTGCACGAGATCGTTGACGTGGTCGACCACCGGGACCTTGTCGGCGACGACCTCGACGGCGAGCAGCACCGCCAGGATCAGCACGACCCAGCCGTTGCCCAGCCACTGCCAGCCGCTCGGCAGGTCGATCAGGTCGGTGTAGCGGGCGAGCAACCCCATGATGATCAGAGGGATGTAGGCGTTCAGGCCGGCCGACGCCGCGAGACCGGTACCCGTGAGAACTTCGAACACGAAATCAGCATCGCACCGGCGCGCCAGGTCCGCTCGGTGGCTACGGCCGGGTCCTCGGCTACCCTCGTCGGGTGCGGCTGGTGATTGCGAAGTGCTCGGTGGACTACGTCGGACGGCTCTCGGCACATCTGCCGCTGGCCACGCGGCTGCTGATGGTCAAGGCGGACGGCTCTGTGTCGATCCACGCCGACGACCGGGCGTACAAGCCGCTGAACTGGATGAGCCCGCCCTGCCGGCTCGAGGAGGCTCCGGGCGTCTGGCGGGTGGTCAACAAGGCCGGCGAGGAGCTGCGGATCACCCTGGAGGAGATCTTCCAGGACACCTCGTACGAGCTGGGTGTCGACCCGGGCCTGCGCAAGGACGGCGTCGAGGCGCACCTGCAGGAGTTGCTCGCCGCCAACCCGGAGACCCTCGGCGAGGGCTTCACCCTGGTCCGGCGCGAGTACATGACCGCCATCGGCCCGGTCGACCTGCTCTGCCGGGACGCCAACTCCGGCGCGGTGGCCGTCGAGGTGAAGCGGCGCGGCGAGATCGACGGCGTGGAGCAGCTCACCCGCTACCTGGAGCTGATGAACCGCGACCCGCTGCTCGCCCCGGTCGCCGGCGTCTTCGCCGCGCAGGAGATCAAGCCGCAGGCCCGCGTGCTCGCCACCGACCGGGGGATCCGGTGCGTGGTGGTCGACTACGACAAGCTGCGCGGCATCGAGCGCGACGAGCTGACCCTCTTCTGACCCACCGCCCGCTCAGCGCCGGCCGTACATCACCTTGGCGGCCTTGACCAGGCGCGCCACGTCGGCGGGGGTCCGCTCGAAGGTCATCGACGGCAGCAGCGACCGGGCCCGCCGCCGGGTGATCGACTTGGCCCGGCCGAACTCGCGCAGCCCGTCCTCGCCGTGGATCCGCCCGAAGCCGGAGTCACCCACCCCGCCGAACGGCAGCGTGGACATGCCGGCGAAGGTGAGCGCCGAGTTGACCGAGGCCATGCCCGAGCGCAGCCGCCGGGCGATCGCCACGGCGCGCTTGCGACCGAAGACCGAACCCCCCAGGCCGTACGACAGCGCGTTGGCCCGGCGTACGGCCTCGTCGGCGTCGCTCACCCGGCTGATCGTCAGCGTCGGGCCGAAGGTCTCCTCGCGGACGGCGGCCGAGGTCTCGGGGACGTCCACCAGCACCGTCGGGTGCACGTACGGCGGCTGGACCGCGCCCGGCCCGCCCAGCACGGCGCGGCCGCCGGCGGCGACGGCGTCGTCGATGTGCCGCCGGATCACGTCGAGCTGGCTGGGCATGGTGATCGGGCCGATGTCGGCGCCCTCCGCGCCCACGGTCAGCCGGCCGGCGCGGGCGACCACCTTGTCGACGAAGGCGTCGTAGACCGGTTCGACGGCGTAGACCCGCTCGATGCCGATGCAGGTCTGGCCCGCGTTGGTCAGCGCGCCCCAGACGCACGCCTCGGCCGCCGCGTCCAGGTCGGCGTCGGCGTCCACGATCATCGCGTCCTTGCCGCCGGCCTCCAGCAGCACCGGGGTCAGCGACTCGGCGCAGGCCGCCATCACCTTCTTGGCGGTGGCGGTCGAGCCGGTGAAGGCCAGCTTGCCCACGCCCGAGCGGCACAGCGCCGCGCCGACGTCGCCGAGACCGTGCACCGCGGTCAGCACCGGCTGCTCCGGCACCACCTCGGCGAAGGCGTCCACCAGCCACTGCCCGACGGCGGGGGTGTACTCACTGGGCTTGAGCACGACGGCGTTGCCGGCGGCGAGGGCGTACGCGGTGGAGCCGATCGGGGTGAAGACCGGATAGTTCCACGGGCCGATCACCCCGACCACCCCGTACGGCTGGTATTCGAGGTGCCCGGAGAACTCGGCCAGGATCAGCCGCGAGCGGACCCGGCGCGGCCCCAGCACCCGGCGGGCGTTGCGGGCGGCCCAGTCGATGTGCTCGATCGCGGTGAGGATCTCGACGATGGCGTCGGCGACCGGCTTGCCGCCCTCGACGTGGACCAGCTCCGCCAGCTCCTCGATCCGCCGGGCGAGCAGGCCGCGCCAGCGCAGCAGCCGCTCCCGGCGCCCGGTGAAGCCCAGACCGGCCCACCACTCGCCGGCGGCCCGGGCCCGCTCGACCGCGCGGGCGACGTCGTCGGGGGTGGCCACGGGGAAGCGGCCGGCTTCGGCGCCCGTCGCGGGGCTCGTCGAGACCAGCCGATCGCCCTCGATGACCGGGGTGCCGGGGACATGGACAGCCGTCATGGCGGAAGTCTAGACCCGGAGATTACCCACCGGTAGGGGTGGCCGGAGCCGTCCTCGGCCGCCCGTCGCGGACCGGCCGTGCCGCGCGCCGCCGACCGTCGCCGCCTCCGCCGCGCCGTCCGCTCGCCGCCCGACCGGTTGACGGTAGTTGTCCGGCCGGGGTCGCGCAGGTGTCCCCGCGGGTGGTGAGGTGGGCGGGGGGAACTGGCACGCTGACGCGGGGGCGACACTGGGTGGGGAGCTGACAGTCCATGGAGGACCATCCGGAACTGATACCGCTGTTGACGGTGGCGGGCGGGGCGATGCGCGGGGCCAGCTTCCGGCTGAGCATGCGGCCGCAGGTGATCGGCCGCGCGCCGACCGCTGACATCGTGGTGACCGACGCGCACCTGAGCCGGCGGCACGCGGAGGTGCGGCTGACCGACGCCGGGGCCGTCCTGGTGGACCTCGGCTCCACCAACGGCACCTGGCTGAACGACCGGCGGATCACCGGCCCGGAGCAGCTCTGCGACGGTGACCTGGTCCGGCTCGGCCGTACCGAACTGCGCTTCTTCGACCCGGGCCTGGCCACCACCGACCCGGTGGGGCTGCGCTTCGCCGGCGGGGGCCCGGTCCGCCGGGACCACCGGCCGACCCTGCCGCTGCCGCTGGCCAACCCTGCTACCGCACCCACCGACGCCTGGCCCGCCGGCGGCGCACCGGTCGCGTCGGCGGCCGGGACCGACGGCGGGGCCTGACCGCTACCACCGCTCGGCGGTGCGCCGGGTCGGCGAAAGCCCTGCACCGGGGCGAGCGGGTCGGGTCCGCGTGCGTCCGGCACATCCGGCAGCGAAGGATCGTGGGCGGCCGGCCCATGGACCGGGGGACGCCGCCGTGGCAGCATGCCGCGGATGGAGATCGCGCAGCGGACCGTCACCGCGAACGGCATCACCCAGCGGGTACGGGTGGCCGGACCGCCGGACGGCGTGCCGGTCCTGCTGGTGCACGGCAACGGCTCCTCCTCGGCGTTCTGGGAGCCGCTGGTCCGCCGGCTGCCCGGGACGCTCCGGGTGGTCGCGCCCGACCTGCGCGGGTACGGCGACACCGAGACCGCCCCGGTGGACGCGACCCGGGGACTGGCCGACTTCGCCGACGACGTGGCCGCCCTGCTCGACGAGCCGGGTCTCTTCGCCGCCGGCGCGCGCCCGGTGGTGGTCGGGCACTCCCTCGGTGGCGGGGTGGGGATGCGGCTGCTGGTCGACCACCCGGACCGGGTGGCGGCCCTGCTGCTGGAGGCCCCGGTCTCGCCCTACGGCTTCGGTGGCACCCGCGACCTCGACGGCACCCCGACCACGCCCGACTTCGCCGGCACCGGCGCCGGCTCGGTGAACCCGGACTTCGTGGCCAGGCTCGCCGCCGGCGACCGGAGCGCGGACGCCCCGACCAGCCCACGCAGCGTGCTGCGGACGACCTACGTCGCCGACCCGGCCTCGCTGGGCGAGGACGAGGAGCTGCTGCTGGACAGCCTGCTCAGCACCGCCACCGGCGAGGACAACTACCCCGGCACGGCCGGCACCTCGCCGCACTGGCCGGGCACCGCGCCCGGGTCGCGCGGCGTGCTCAACGCGCTCGCCCCGGCTTACTTCCGGCTCGCCGACGAACTGGTCGCCGTCGAGGTCAAGCCGCCCGTCGCCTGGGTACGCGGCGACGCCGACGTGATCGTCTCGGACACCTCGCTGTTCGACCTGGCGTACCTGGGTTCGCTGGGGATGGTGCCGGGCTGGCCGGGGGAGCAGGCGTGCCCGCCGCAGCCGATGGTCGGGCAGACCCGGGCGGTGCTGGAGCGGTACGCCGCGACCGGCGGCACGTACCGGGAGGTGGTGCTTCCCGGCTGCGGGCACAGCCCGCACGTGGAACGGCCGGCGGAGTTCGTGGCCGAACTGCTGGCGCTGACGGGGGTGCCGGCGACGAACTGACCCGGTGCGTGAAATATCCCACGGCGTCTCGACAACGCAGCGTCGCGTGGCAGACTCCGGCGCATAACCTTAGTCGCCGTTCAAGTCGGCGGGGTGCGGAGCAACCAGGGGAGGCCGGTCGTGGCGCGCGAGTTCACCAGTGTGGGTGTGGTGGGTCTGGGCACCATGGGTGCCGGCATCGTCGAGGTGTTCGCCCGCAACGGCATCGACGTCGTCGCGGTGGAGATCTCCGCGGCCGCCCTGGAGCGCGGCCGGGTCACCCTCACCGGCTCCACCGACCGGGCCGTCGCCAAGGGCAAGCTCGCCGAGGCCGACCGGGACGCCCTGCTGTCCCGGGTGACCTTCCAGGTCGGGCTGGACGCGCTTCACTCGGTGGACCTGGTGATCGAGGCCGTCCCCGAACACCTGGATCTGAAGCAGCGGATCTTCGCCGAGCTGGACCGGGTCTGCAAGCCCGAGGCCATCCTGGCCACCAACACCTCGTCGCTGAGCGTCACCGAGATCTCGGTCGCCACCACCCGGCCCAACCAGGTGATCGGCATCCACTTCTTCAACCCCGCCCCGGTGATGAAGCTGGTCGAGGTGGTCCGCACGGTGGTCACCTCCGCCGACGTGGTCGCCGACGTCGAGGCGCTCTGCGAGCGGCTCGGCAAGGTCGACGTCACCATCAGCGACCGGGCCGGCTTCATCGCCAACGCGCTGCTCTTCGGCTACCTCAACCACGCCGTCAGCATGTTCGAGTCGCGGTACGCCACCCGCGAGGACATCGACGCCGCCATGAAGCTCGGCTGCGGCCTGCCGATGGGTCCGCTCGCGCTGATGGACCTGATCGGCCTGGACACCGCGTACGAGATCCTGGACACCATGTACCGGCGGGGCGGTCGCGACCGCCGGCACGCCCCGGTGCCGCTGATCAAGCAGATGGTCACCGCGGGTCTGCTCGGCCGCAAGTCCGGCCGGGGCTTCTACACCTACGAGCGGCCGGGCTCGCCGGTGGTCGTACCCGACGAGCAGACGCCGGTGGCGTCGGAGTCGGCACTCGCCGACGGCGCCCGGGCGATCGCCAAGGTCGGCGTGGTCGGTTCCGGGACGATGGCCACCGGCATCATCGAGGTCTTCGCCAAGGCCGGCTACGAGGTCGTCTCGGTCACCCGGGGCGCGGAGAAGTCCGCCAAGGTCTTCGAGTCCGTCAAGACCTCGCTCAACAAGGGCGTGGTGCGGGGCAAGCTCAGCGAGGCCGACCGGGACGCGGCGCTGGGCCGGATCAACTGGTCCGCCACGCTGGAGCACCTGGCCGACGTCGACCTGGTGGTCGAGGCCGTGGTCGAGGAGCTGAGCGTCAAGAAGGCCCTCTTCGCCAGCCTCGACGAGATCTGCAAGCCGGGCGTCGTGCTCGCCACCACCACTTCCTCGCTGCCGGTGATCGACGTGGCGATGGCCACCCAGCGCCCGGCCGACGTGGTGGGCCTGCACTTCTTCAACCCGGCGCCGATCATGCCGCTGGTCGAGGTGGTGCAGACCATCCGCACCTCGGCGGAGACCACCGCCACCGCCAAGGCGGTCTGCGCGACGCTGGGCAAGACCGGCGTGGTCTGCGGTGACCGCTCCGGGTTCATCGTCAACGCGCTGCTCTTCCCGTACCTGAACGACGCGGTGAAGATGCTGGAGGCCAGCTACTCCACCGCCGACGACATCGACTACGCGATGAAGCTCGGCTGCGGCTACCCGATGGGCCCGTTCGAGCTGCTCGACGTGGTCGGGCTGGACGTCTCGCTGGCCATCCAGCGGGAGCTCTACCTGGAGCTGCGCGAGCCGGGCTTCGCCCCCGCGCCGCTGCTGGAGCACCTGGTCACCGCCGGTTACCTGGGTCGCAAGAGCGGCCGGGGCTTCCGCGACCACACCCGTCGCTGACCCGGCCGACACGTCGCCGTGACGGTGTCCTGAGGGTGTGATCTTCGACGGCGTCCCGGTGGCCGATGACCTTGGCGAGCCGATCGGCGGAGACTGACCGTAACCTTGGGTAGGTGAGCCCCCGTCGCAATCGTCCCCGCCGGGACGACGCCGCCCACCTGGAGCCCGACCGCGTCCGCCAGGGCGTCGCCGCGGTGCAGCAGTGGCGCGACGGCGAGTGGCAGGTACGCGGGATCGGCGGCGGGGCGTCCACCAAGACGTACCGCTGCCCCGGCTGCGACCAGGAGATCCGCCCCGGGGTGGCGCACCTGGTGGCCTGGCCGGCCGACGGGACGGGCGACCTCACCGACCGCCGGCACTGGCACAGCGGCTGCTGGCGGGCTCGGGACCGGCGCGGCCCGGCGATCCAGCGCGGGCGCAGCGCGCCGAAGTACCGCTGAGCGACCTGGATCACCCTGTTTCCGCCCGGGCGGGCGGCGGCGGTGAACTCGCGCCAGACTTGAGCGGTGAGCACACCGATCCGCGCGTCGTCGATCCTGCCCGGCCACCGGGAGGACATCGAGCTGCACACCGCCGACGGCCTGCGCCTGGTCGGTGAGCTGGCCCGGCCGGTCGACCGGGAGCCGGTGGCCACCCTGGTCTGCCTGCACCCGCTGCCCACCCACGGCGGGATGATGGACAGCCACGTCTTCCGCAAGGCGGCCTGGCGGCTGCCGGCCCTGGCCGACCTGGCCGTGCTCCGGTTCAACACCCGGGGCACCAGCAGCGTCCGCGGCACCAGCGAGGGCGCCTTCGACGCCGCGGTGGGGGAGCGCTACGACGTCGCCGCCGCGATCGAGTACGCCGAGTTCCACGAGCTGCCGAACATCTGGCTGGTGGGCTGGTCGTTCGGCACCGACCTGGCCCTGAAGCACGGCTGCGACCCGGCGGTGGCCGGCGCCATCCTGCTCTCCCCGCCGCTGCGTTTCTCCGAGCCGGCGGATCTCGCGGTGTGGGCGAAGTCGGGCACCCCGCTCACCGCGCTGGTGCCCGAGTTCGACGACTACCTGCGGCCGGACGAGGCGCGCGAGCGCTTCGCGGCGGTGCCGCAGGCCGAGGTGGTCGGGGTGCCCGGCGCGAAGCACCTCTGGGTGGGCGACGCCGAGACGGTGCTGGACGAGATCGTCCGGCGGGTCAATCCGGCCGTGCCGCTGCCGCTGCCCACCACCTGGGACGGCCCGATGGAGACCGGCGACGTCAGCGCGTACGCCGACCGCACGGTGGCCTCCTTCGCCGACACGCCCGTCCCGGGCCCGGCGCGGGACTGAGGATCAGCGGGCCTCCTGCCGGGGCAGCACCACCTCGCGCAGGATGAGCTGGAGCGCCGCCACGGTCGGGATGGCGATCAGCGCGCCGACCACGCCGATCAGCGCCACCCCCAGCAGCGCGGCGAGCAGGGCGGCCACCTCGTTGACCTCCACCGACCGCCGCATCACCTTCGGGTAGATCAGGTAGTTCTCCACCTGCTGGTAGATCAGGAAGAAGGCCACGCAGGCGATCCCCGTCGGCAGCCCGGTGGCGAACCCGACCAGGGCGACGATCACCGCGCCGAGGGTGGCGCCGATCTGCGGGATCAGGTCGGTCACCGCGACCACCACGGCCAGCGCGAACGGGTACGGCAGCCCGACGGCCAGCGCGAAGACGAAGGTGCTCACGCCGGCCAGCACGGCGATGCTCAGCGCGCCCACCATGTACGCCCCGACCTTGGTCAGGATCGCGTCGCCGATCAGGCTGACCCGCTGCCGCCGCGAGCGGGGGACCAGCGCGTACGCCAGGGCGCGCAGCTTGTCGAAGTAGGCCAGGAAGTAGATGGTCAGCACCAGCACGGTCAGCGCCCGGAGCAGGGTGCCGAAGATGAGCTGGGCGCCGCCCAGCACACCGCCGAGCGCCCGGCCCACGGTGTCGGCGTTCGCCGCCGACTGCACGCGCTCCATCACGTCGTACCGTTCCACCAGGTCGTTGACCGTCTGGCTGCGCCGCAACTCCTCGATGTAGCTGGGGATCTGGTCGACGAACTCCCCGGTCTGCGTCACCACCGGCGGCACGAGCGCCACCAGGCCGCCGGCGATCAGCAGCACCAGGGTGAGCACCACCGTCGCCACCGCGAGACCGTGCGGCACTCCCCAGGCGCGCAGCCGGACCACCGCCGGGTTGAGCCCGACCGCCAGGAAGAGCGCGATGACCACCAGGACGAGGATGCCGCCGGCGTTGCGAACGCCCAGATAGAGCGTGTACGCCAGCAGCACGCCGAGCGCCCCGGTGAAGCCCACCAGGAAGCTGCTCCGCCGCAGCGGCCGCCCCGGCTGGCCGTAGCGCCCCGAGGGGGTCGCCACCGGAGCGGCCGGCTCGAATTCGGTCGGGTCGGTTTCGGTGGACGTGGTCGCGTCCGCGCCGGCCGCAAGCCGTTCCCCGGCAGGCTCGAAGTCCGTCGGGTCGGCGTCGGTCGCCGGGTGCTCGCCGTCGCGCGGGGAGCGTCTCCCGCCGGGCGTGGTGGGTCGCCTGCCGGCGTCGTCCCGAAATTCGCCCGCCACCGGTTCGTCCTGTCCCACCCCGACCTCCCCGGATCGTGCCCCGGCGGTACCGGACCCGTCGGACCGTCCCGGCCCGAGCCCCGGGCCGGCTCCCTGCCCGGAGGGTAGTGGCCGGCAGGTGCCCGAGCCAGCCCTGCCCGCGATGTCCGGCCGCCGTCCAGCTCTGCCGGACCAGTCACGCCCCGTCGGCTGGACGGTCTTCCGCCTGGGTCCGCCCGCGCCGGCTGCCTGCCGACCGCGGTCCGTCACCTGGAGGGTCGCACCGCGCCGGCACCCCGACGGTCCCCTCGGCTCCTGTGCTCTGCTGCCCAACCGGCGACACTGGGAGCGCTCCGCTGTTGCCGGGACCGCAGCAGAGCAAGCGTGCGGCGCAGGGGTGTCGTCGGGGCCCGGTCGCCAGGACGCTGGCGGGGGTCGGCGCGGCAGCGGTTGGGGACCGTCGTGGGTAGGGACCGTCGTGCGTCGCGACCGTGGCGGCGCCCAGACGGTTGTGGGTCCGAGACCGCACCGGTTGCGGGCCGTCGTGGGTCGGGACTGTCATGCGTCGCGACCGCGGCGGCGCCGGGACGGTGGTGGGTTGGAGACGTGGCGCCGCCGGCACGATTGTGGGTTCGAGACCCTGGCGGGGGCTGGGTCGGCGGTGCCTCGGGACCGTCGTGGGCCACGTCGAGGCAGTTCACGACCGGGACAGGCTCAGGACCGCGGCGGCGGAGGGCGATCCGGTCCGGCCCGGTGGCGACACGGGCGGCCGGATCACCGCGCGGCCGGGCGGCCGTTCCGGCGCTCGCCGCCGCCGGAACGGCCTCGCTCACTCCGACTCGGCGGTGACCTTGCTCGGCTTGGCGCCGCGCTCGTCGGTGGTCGGCTTGGTCGGCCGCTTGCCGTTCTCGCCGGTGCTGGTGATCTTGGTCGGGGTGGCCTCGCGGCCGCCCGTGCCGGGCACCGCGGCCACCGTCGGCTCCCCGTCGACACCGGCGCTGGCCGTGCCACCGTCCACGGTGGTCACCGGCTCGGCCGCCGGGCGGGCCTTGGGCTTCGTCCCGTCCGTGCCGGCGGCCGGCTGCGCGTTCGGCCGGGCCCCGTCCGTGTCCGACGCGGTCCTCGCGCCGTCGCCGGAGACCCGGGCACCGTCGGCGATGGCCTTCACGGCGTCGGCCTTGGGCTTGGCGCCGTCGGCGGTGGGCTTCCCGCCGTCGGTGCTCGGGGTGACGCCGGCGAGCGCCGGAGCGGCACCGTCCGTCGTCGGTACGGCCGCCGTCCCGGTGACCTTCCGGAGCTGGAGCTCGGTGATCTGCCGCTGGAGCTCGTCGGACTCCTGCCGCGCCTGCCAGGTCTCCTGGCGCAGGTCGGCGAGCTGCTGCTGGGCCTGCGCGATCTCCAGCATCACCTGGGCGAGCTGCTGCCGGCCCGCCGCCGCCTCCTGCTGCGTCGCGGCCAGGTGCTGCTGGGTGGTGGCCAGGTGCTGCTGGGTGGTGGCGGCGTACTCCTCGAACTGCCGGCGGGACGCCGCGACGTGCTCGTCGGCCTTGCGGCGCTTGTCGGCCGCGTCCGTCTCGGCCCGTTGGAGCAGCGTGGTGGCCTCCTCCTCAGCCCGGCGACGCATGGTGAGCGCGTCGACCTCGGCGGACCGACGGACCTCGGCGGCGCCCTGCTCGATCTCGTCGCGGCGCGCCGTCCACTCCCGCTCCAACTGGTCGTGGCGGGTCTTGTGCTGCTTCTCCAGCTCGTCGCGGCGCTTGGCGTACTCCTGCTCGATGGCGGCGCGGCGCTGGGCCAGCTCCCGGTCGGCGGCCTCCCGCCGGCCGTTGACCTCCTTCTCCACGCCCGCCCGCCAGGCGCCCAGCTCCTGCTGCGTCTGAGCGCGGGCGTGCTGCACGTACGCCTCGGTCTCGCTGCGCATCCGCTGCACGTACGCCTCGGTCTCGGCGCGGTTGCGCTTGGCCGTCTCGGCGGCCTCCGTGGTCAGCCGGTGCGCCTCCTGCCGGGCCCGACCTCGGGTGCCCTTCGCGGCCTCCTCGGCGTCGTCGGTGATCCGCTTCGCCTCCTGGAGGGCCTTGGCGTGGGTGGCCCGCCCGGCCTCGGCCGCCGACTCGGTGAGCCGCTTGGCCTCCTGCTGGGCCTTGGCGTGCACCTCCTTGGCCGCCTCGCGCAGCTCGGTGGCCTCCTTCTGCGCCTTCGCCAGCGCCTCCTTGGCCGTCTCGCGCAGCTTGGTGGCCTCCTGCTGGGCCCGGCTGTGGATCTCCTTGGCCGTGTCGCGGAGCTGGGTTGCCTCCTGCTGCGCCTTCGTCAGCGCCTCCTGGGCGGCGGCGCGGAGCCGGGTCGACTCGTCCTGGGCGGTGGCGCGCAGCCGATTCGACTCGTCCTGGGCCGTGGCCCGCAGCCGGGCCGCGTCCTCCTTGGCGCTCTTGAGCGCGGCCGTCGCCTCGGCCTTGCGGGCGGCGGTGTGCCGCTCCTCCTCGGCGCGCCGCGCCGCCAACGCGATCTCGAAGTCCTTGAGTGCCTGGGCGGCTTGCTCGCGGGCCTCGTCGATGATGTGCTCGGCGGCGGCGCGACGGGCCTCGATCTCATCGTTGGCGGCGCTCAGGATGGCGTCCGCCTGCTCCTCGGCGAGGGCGAGGATCTGCTCGACCCGGGGCCCCAGGTGCTTGAACGAGGCGCGGTCCACCACGCCGATCTGCTTGCGCACCTGGGCCAGGTCCCGCTGGAGATGCTCGACCTGCCCGGCCAGCTTGTGGATCTGGGTGTACGCCTGTTCCCGCTCGGCCGTCAGGGTCGCGATCTCGTGCTCCGCACGAGCGACGTACCGGTCGACCTGTCGTTTCTCGTACCCCCGCAGGGCGGACTCGAAGCTGGGCTCCGTGGTCACGTCCCCGCCGAGAGCGAACAGTTCCTCGCCGTGCGACATGCCCCCATCCTCACACGCATCCGGTCCTGCTGGGGCGATACGGACGCCCCTGTTGCGACCTACTTCACCACGGCCGTACCGGCCGTATCAGGGGTTGGGAAACGCATACGGCGCGGGGTGTCACCGGTCACCCGGTGTCACCCCGCGCCGTGAACTCATGCCCCGACGGTGCGGTGGGTCAGCTGGCCGTCTCCGCGGTCGCCCGCTGCTCGGTGCCGGCGGCCTTGGGGGCCTCCGGCTTCGCCGGCGCGGCGGCCGGCTGCTGCGCCGGCACACCCGGCACGATGCCGGCCAGGCCGGAGAGCATCTGGCCGAGCTGGGAGGTGACGGCGTCCTTCTGACGGGTGAGGTCCTCGACCTCGCGGCGGGCCGCCTGGGTGGTCAGCTCCGCCTCGGTGCGTGCCTCGGTGAGCAGCCGCTTCGACTCGGCCTTGGCCTCGTTGAGGGTCTTCTCGGCCAGCGCCTTGGCCTTGTCGACGGTCTCGTTGGCGGTGCGCTCCGACTCGACCCGGCGGGCCTCGGCGCGCTGCTCGATCTCCTTGGCGCGCTCCTGCGCGGCGCGGGCCCGCTGCTCGGCCTCGCCGACCAGCTTCTGGGTCTGCGCGACCTGCGCGGCGTGCCGCTCGGACTCCTCGCGCTCGGCCTTCTCGCGGCGCTCGGCCAGCTGGAGCTCCAGGGCCTGCAGGTCCTTGTCCCGCTTGTCGCGGGCGTCGGTGAGCAGCTTGGTCGCCTCGGCCCGCTTCTCCTCGGCCTCGCGTGCGGCCTTGGCCCGCTGCTGGGTGATCTCCCGCTCGGCGGTGGCGCGCAGGGTGGCGACCTCACGCTCGACCGTGGACTTCAGCTCGGCCACCTCGTGCGCGGTGACCGTACGCAGCTGCTTGGTCTCCCGGTCGGCGTCGGCGCGCAGGGTGTCGGCCTCGCGGCGGGCCTGCACGCGGACCTCGGCGGCCTCGCGCTCGGCGGCGGTGCGGACGTTGCCGGCCTCCCGCTCGGCGGTGGCCTTCATCGCCGCGGCCTCGGCGCGCGCCTTGTCGGTGATCTCCCGGGCCTCCAGGCGGGCCGCGGAGAGGATGCCCTCCGACTCGCGCTTGGCCTCGTTGCGGTGGTCGTTGGCCTGCTCCTCGGCCAACCGCAGGATCTGCTCGACGCGAGTGCCCAGGCCGGAGAGGGTCGGCCGGCTGTTCTCCTCGAGCTGCTTGCTGGTGTCGGTGAGCTTCTGCTCGAGCGCGCTCTGGCGCTGCTCGGCCTGGCGGAGCCGACGCTGGGCGTCGTTCATCCGCTGCTCGGCCTCGGCGCGGGCCTGCTCGGACTGGGTCAGCGCGGCGGTCATCCGGCCGATGAAGTCATCGACCTGGTGGGTGTTGTATCCGCGCAGGCCGACGGTGAAATCTGGCTGCGAGTTCGCGTTATCGAAGAACGCGAGAGGGGAGGACTGCTGCTGGGGCATTGGGACATACTCGCAGACCCCCCGGGGTCGTTCGCAAGAGCGGTCCCGAGCTTTCGTGTCCTCATTACATGGTCAACTTCCGTACTCGGCGGACACCGGACCAATCGGCGATCTTGGCAGGTCCCGGGCAGGCCGAGGTCACGCCGAGTGAGCGGGAAAAGGGCCGCGGGGGATGCCCGCGGCCCTTTGTCCGTCGTCACTCGAATGGGGGTGCGCCGCCCATGTGGAAAGGCAATGGCGGCCTCACCGCAATGGGCATGCCGGCATCACCCGGACGGCTCAGTGGCCGCGGAACCGGTTGATCGCGTCCTCGTGCCGGGAGCGCAGCTCGGTGTCCCGGACGCCCAGCCCGTCGGTGGGGGCGAGGCAGCGCACGCCGACCTTGCCCTGGTGGGCGTTGCGGTGCACCTCGTACGCGGCCTGCCCGGTCTGCTCCAGCGGGTAGGTCCGCGACACCGTCGGGTGGATCAGGCCGAGGGCCACCAGCCGGTTCGCCTCCCACGCCTCGCGGTAGTTGGCGAAGTGGCTGCCGACGATCCGCTTGAGGTGCATCCACAGGTAACGGTTGTCGTACTGGTGCAGGTAGCCGCTGGTGGAGGCGCAGGTGACGATGGTGCCACCCTTCTTGGCGACGTAGACGCTGGCGCCGAAGGTCTCCCGGCCGGGGTGCTCGAAGACGATGTCCGGGTCCTCGCCGCCGGTCAGCTCGCGGATCCGCTCGCCGAAGCGGCGCCACTCGTCCTGGTCCTGGGTCTGCTCGTCCTTCCAGAAGCGGAAGCCCTCGGCGGTGCGGTCGATCACCAGCTCGGCGCCCATCTTCCGGCACAGCTCGGCCTTCTCCGGCGAGGAGACCACGCAGACCGGGATCGCGCCGCCGTTGAGCGCCATCTGGGTGGCGTAGCCGCCCAGGCCGCCGGAGGCGCCCCAGATCAGCACCACGTCGCCCTGCTTCATGTTGGCGCCGTGGTGCGAGACCAGCTGCCGGTACGCGGTCGAGTTGACCAGCCCGGGGCTGGCCGCCTCCTCCCAGCTCAGGTGGCGCGGCTTGGGCATCAGCTGGTTGGCCTTGACCACGCACAGCTCGGCCAGGCCGCCGAAGTTGGTCTCGAAGCCCCAGATCCGCTGCTGCGGGTCGAGCATGGTGTCGTCGTGGCCGGCGGCGTCCTCCAGCTCCACCGAGAGGCAGTGCGCGACGACCTCGTCGCCGGCCTTCCACTTGGTCACGCCGGGACCGGTGCGCAGCACCACGCCCGCCGCGTCCGAACCCACCACGTGGTACGGCAGGTCGTGCCGGCGGGTCAGCTCGGAGAGCCGGCCGTAGCGCTGAAGGAACTTGAAGGTCGGCAGCGGCTCGAAGATGCTGGTCCAGACCGTGTTGTAGTTGATGGCGCTGGCCATCACCGCGACCAGGGCCTCGCCCGGGCCGAGCTCCGGGGTGGGCACCTCCTGCAGGTGCAGGGCCTTGCGCGGGTCCTTGTCGCGGGTGGCCATCCCGTCGAACATCCGGGTGTCCTCGGCCCGGACGACCACGCCGCGGTAGGTCTCCGGTACCGGCAGTCCGGCGAGACCGGCGAGTTCGCGCTCCGGTCGGTCGGAGCCTTCCGCCGCCATGATCGCTTCGAGGATGTCCTGCACGGTGACCTCCCGTTCGTCCGCACCCACGCCGGGGGGCAGGGGTGCTGCCATCGTCGGCGCCGGTGCGACCGACCGCCATGTCGGCAATCGACACATCCGGCACCGGTCGCGCTCCTTGTTGGGCCGGGACGTTACTGAACGGTAGCTAGGGCCGGAAGTCCTGTGTGAAAAAGTGCATTGGCCGATGCGTAGAGGTGTCCGCGCCGCACCCGTACCGCGCACCCCCGCGCTTGGCCCTGTTCCCCGGGGCCGGCCGGCGGGGTCCGCCGGCACCGTTCGCGGCATGTCGCGGTGTCCGGCGACGGGGACACCGCGACATGCCGCGAACGGCACTGCGGAACGGGCGGGCGACGGTCAGTGGGCGTCGGCGGCCGGCTCGACCAGCTCGACCAGGACGCCACCGGCGTCCTTGGGGTGCACGAAGTTGATCCGGGAGTCGGCGGTGCCGCGCTTCGGCTTCTCGTAGAGCAGCCGTACGCCCCGCTCGCGCAGCGCGGCGCAGGCGGCGTCGATGTCGACCACCGTGTACGCCACCTGTTGCACACCCGGCCCGTTGCGGTCCAGGAACTTGGCGATGGTCGACTCCGGGGTCAGCGGGGCGAGCAGCTGCACGCAGCCGCCCTCGGTGGTCGGGCCGACGGCCAGCATCGCCTCGCGTACGCCCTGCTCGGTGTTGGTCTCGACGTGCACGCACCGCATGCCGAAGGTGCGCTGGTAGAAGTCGATCGCGGCGTCGAGGTCGGCGACCGCGACCCCGACGTGGTCGATGCGGCGCAGGCCGATGTCTGTGACATAGTCGGCAGCGGGCTCGACGGGGGAGTTCTCAGCCATGGCGCTAGTCTGACCGAACAATCGTTAAGGCGTACAGGTCGGCACCCCCTCGGAGGCAGGCAATGGCTTCGGTGATCATCAGCGGCGCGCGGACCCCCATGGGGCGCCTGCTGGGCAACCTCAAGGATCTCCCGGCGACGAAGCTCGGCGGCGTCGCGATCAAGGCGGCGTTGGAGCGCGCCGGCGTCGCTCCGGACCAGGTGCAGTACGTGATCATGGGGCAGGTGCTCCAGGCCGGCGCCGGGCAGATCCCGGCCCGGCAGGCGGCGGTCGAGGCCGGCATCCCGATGTCCGTACCGGCGCTGACCATCAACAAGGTCTGCCTCTCCGGTCTGGACGCGATCGCTCTGGCCGACCAGCTCATCCGGGCCGGCGAGTTCGACATCGTGGTGGCCGGCGGCATGGAGTCGATGACCAACGCCCCGCACCTGCTGCTCGGCCAGCGCTCCGGCTACAAGTACGGCGACGTCACGATCAAGGACCACATGGCGCTCGACGGGCTGACCGACGCCTGGGACTGCTGCGCGATGGGCGAGTCCACCGAGAAGCACGGCGTGCGGCACGGCATCACCCGCGAGGAGCAGGACGCGTTCGCCGCGAGCAGCCACCAGCGGGCCGCCGCCGCGCAGAAGAACGGCCACTTCGCCGACGAGATCACCCCGGTGGTCATCCCGCAGCGCAAGGGCGAGCCGCTGGTGATCAGCGAGGACGAGGGCATTCGTCCCGACACCACGGCCGAGTCGCTGGCGAAGCTGCGCCCGGCGTTCACCAAGGACGGCACCATCACCGCCGGCAGCTCCTCGCCGATCTCCGACGGCGCCGCCGCCGTGGTCGTGATGAGCAAGGCCAAGGCCAAGGAGCTGGGGCTGACCTGGCTGGCCGAGATCGGCGCGCACGGCAACGTCGCGGGGCCGGACAACTCGCTGCACTCGCAGCCGTCCAACGCCATCCAGCACGCCCTCAAGAAGGGCGGTCTGAGCGTCTCCGACCTGGACCTGATCGAGATCAACGAGGCGTTCGCCCAGGTCGGCATCCAGTCGGCCCGCGACCTCGGGGTCAGCCCGGACAAGGTCAACGTCAACGGCGGCGCGATCGCGCTGGGCCACCCGATCGGCATGTCCGGCGCCCGGCTGGTGCTCACCCTCGCGCTGGAGCTCAAGCGCCGGGGCGGCGGCACCGGCGCGGCCGCGCTCTGCGGCGGTGGCGGTCAGGGTGACGCGCTGATCATCCACGTGCCGGCTGGGGCCGAGAGCCAGCAGTGAGCGCGCGGAGCGAGTCGGTGCTGCGAGCTTCGCAGCCGTGAACAAAGGGACCACAGTGAGCGACGCCGTCGATCACGTCCCGGCGACGGCCACCGGGCCGGTGCGCCGCAGCCGGGACGTACCGATGCTGGTGGAGCGGGCCCGCGCGGGTGACCCCCGCGCGGTGGCCCGGCTGATCACCCTGGTCGAGTCCGGTGACGAGGTGCTGCCGCAGGTGGCGGCGGCCCTCGCGCCGTACGCCGGTCAGGCCCAGGTGGTGGGCCTGACCGGCTCGCCCGGGGTGGGCAAGTCGACCACCACCAACGAGCTGGTGCGCGCGCTGCGGGCGCGGGGTCACCGGGTCGGGGTGCTGGCGATCGACCCGTCCAGCCCGTTCACCGGCGGCGCGATCCTCGGCGACCGGGTCCGGATGCAGGACCACGCCACCGACCCCGGGGTCTACATCCGCTCGATGTCCAGCCGCGGCCACCTCGGCGGGCTGTCCGCGGCCACCCCCCAGGCGGTGCGGGTGCTGGAGGGCGCCGGCTGCGACGTGGTGCTGGTGGAGACCGTCGGCGTCGGCCAGGCCGAGGTCGAGGTGGCCTCGCTCGCCGACACCACCCTGGTCCTGCTGGCCCCCGGCATGGGCGACGCGATCCAGGCGGTCAAGGCCGGCATCCTGGAGATCGCCGACGTCTTCGTGGTCAACAAGGCCGATCGGGACGGCGCCGACGCGACGGTCCGCGACATCCAGGGCATGATCGCCCTCGGCGAGCGTGGGCCCGGCGAGTGGCGTCCGCAGGTGGTCCGGGCGATCGCCGCGCGCGGCGAGGGGATCGACGACATCGCCGCCGCCATCGACAAGCACCGCGGCTGGCTGGAGCGGCACGACGAGCTGCGCCGCCGCCGGGAGACGCGGGCCGCCGCCGAGATCGAGGCGATCGCGCTCGGCGCGCTCCGCGCCCGGATCGGTTCACTGCGCGACGGTACGGAGCTGTCGACGCTCGCCGCCAAGGTGGCCGAGGGCGCGCTCGACCCGTACGCCGCCGCGGACGAGCTGCTGGCCCAGCTCGGCTCCTGACCGGTCCACTGCGGACCCGCCCGCCTAGTACGCTCGCACCGCCACATGGCGAGCGTGGGGCTGGACGAGTGGGCGGGTAGACCATGGCTGACGAGGCGACGCAGGAGCTGTCGGTGACTCCGGACGCGGTGGCGGGCGGGACGACGCACGTCTCCGACGAGGTGGTGGAGAAGATCGCGGTGGTCGCGGCCCGGTCCGTGCCCGGGGTGGCCGAGCTCGGTGGCGACGTCGCCCGGTTCTTCAACGCCGTGCTCGACCGGGTCGGCCTGGACCAGGTCGGCGACGCGCGGCGGGGCTGCTCGGCGCACGTGACCGACGGTGCGGCCGTGGTCAACCTGGTGCTGGTGATCTCCGCCGGGCACCCGGTGCCGCAGGTGACCGACGCGGTACGGGCGGCGGTGACGACGGCGGTCGAGGCGTACGGGCTGCGCGCCGACGAGATCAACATTCGGGTGGACGACGTCGCGCTCGACGCCCCGGCCGGATGAGGTTACCGACCGGTACGGACTTCCTTAGCGATCGTTCAGGACTCCGTTCTACACTCGGTGTTCAGTCGAGGACTCGAGGAGGAGCCCCGCGGATGAACGCCGACGAGATCGCAGCCGGACGGGCACGCTGGCAGGCCCGCTACGACGCCGCGCGAAAGCGGGACGCCGACTTCACCACGCTGTCCGGGATGACCGTCGACCCGGTCTACGGCCCGCCGGAGGGCGCCGCGTACCCGGGCTTCGACCGGATCGGCTGGCCGGGCGAGTTCCCGTACACCCGGGGCCTCTACCCGACCGGCTACCGGGGGCGCACCTGGACGATCCGGCAGTTCGCCGGGTTCGGCAACGCCCAGCAGACCAACGAGCGCTACAAGATGATCCTGGGCGCCGGCGGCGGCGGGCTCTCCGTCGCCTTCGACATGCCGACCCTGATGGGGCGCGACTCCGACGACCCGCAGTCGCTCGGCGAGGTCGGCCACTGCGGCGTCGCGGTGGACACCGCCGCCGACATGGAGACGCTCTTCGACGGCATCGACCTGGCCGGCGTCACCACCTCGATGACCATCTCCGGCCCGGCCGTGCCGGTCTTCTGCATGTACCTGGTCGCCGCCGAGCGGCAGGGCGTCGACCTGTCCAAGCTGGACGGGACGCTGCAGACGGACATCTTCAAGGAGTACATCGCGCAGAAGGAGTGGCTCTTCGACCCCGAGCCGCACCTGCGCCTGATCGGCGACCTGATGGAGTACTGCGCCCGGGAGATCCCGCGGTACAAGCCCCTCTCGGTCTCCGGCTACCACATCCGCGAGGCCGGAGCGACCGCCGCGCAGGAGTTGGCGTACACCCTGGCCGACGGGTTCGGCTACGTCGAGCTGGGGCTGAGCCGCGGGCTGGACGTCAACGTCTTCGCCCCGGGCCTGAGCTTCTTCTTCGACTCGCACGTCGACTTCTTCGAGGAGATCGCCAAGTTCCGCGCCGCCCGCCGGATCTGGGCCCGCTGGCTGCGCGACGTCTACGGCGCGACCAGCGAGAAGGCCCTCTGGCTGCGGTTCCACACCCAGACCGCCGGGGTGTCGCTGACCGCGCAGCAGCCGGTCAACAACGTGGTACGGACCGCCGTGGAGGCGCTCGCCGCGGTGCTCGGCGGGACCAACTCGCTGCACACCAACGCCCTCGACGAGACCCTGGCCCTGCCCACCGACGAGTCCGCCGAGATCGCCCTGCGTACCCAGCAGGTGCTGATGGAGGAGACCGGCGTGGTCAACGTCGCCGACCCGCTCGGCGGCTCCTGGTACGTCGAGGCGCTCACCGACAAGATCGAGGCCGAGGCGGAGGAGATCTTCGCCCGGATCCGGCAGCTCGGTGGCGAGGGCCCGCACCAGATCGGCCCGATGACCTCCGGCATCCTGCGCGGCATCGAGGACGGCTGGTTCACCGGCCACATCGCCGAGTCGGCCTTCGTCTACCAGCAGGCGCTGGAGAAGGGCGACAAGCGGATCGTCGGCGTCAACTGCCACACCGGCACGGTCGCCAAGGAGCTGGAGATCCTGCGCATCTCGCACGAGGTGGAGCTGGAGCAGCGTCGGGTGCTCGCCGAGCGCAAGGCCGCCCGGGACGACGCCGCCGTCACCGCCGCCGTCGCCCGGATGGTCGAGGTCGGCCGCACCGGCGAGAACATGATCCCGGCCATGCTGGACGCCGTCCGCGCCGAGGCCACCCTCGGCGAGATCTGCGACGCGCTGCGCGCCGAGTGGGGCGTCTACCGGGAACCCGCCCGCTTCTGACCCCGCCCCCGCCCTCCGCGACCGGTGCCTCGCCGGTGGCCCGAAAGCACCGCGAAAGGTGCGAACGGCCACCCGTGCGGGCGCGCTCGCGGAGGGCGGTCGCGGTAGCGGCCGGGTGGGCGGTGAGCAGGGGTGAGAGTTGCAACTGTCGCCGTCGCGGTTGATCTGAGTTCCGCGGGACACGTGCGAGACTAGATAACCATGAGCGACCCACGGATCACCTCGTCGATCTTCACCCGCGGCGCGGTCGACCTCAGCGCGCTGCGCAGCACCGCACCGGCCAACACCCGCCCCAGCACACCGACCCAGGCCGGCTCGTCCGCCGGTCTCCCGGGCGGCCCCGCCACCGGTGGCGGCGGCCTCGCCATGGTCGACGTGACGGAGGCGACCCTCCAGTCCGAGGTGCTCGAACGTTCGCTGACCACACCCGTCGTCGTCTTCTTCGGCGCGGCCGGCTACCCGGAGAGCGACCAGTTCGCGCCGGTGCTGGAGCGGCTGGCGACCGAGGATGCCGGTGCGTGGGTGCTGGCCCGGGTCGACGTCCAGGAGAACCCCCGGATCGCCCAGATGTTCCAGATCCAGGCGATCCCGACCGTCTACGCGGTCGTCGGCGGCCGGCCGATCGACGCGTTCCCCGGCGTCGTCCCCGAGCCGCAGCTGCGCCAGTGGATCGCGGCGGTGCTCAAGGCCGGCGGCGTGGCCGTGGCCGAGCCGGAGGACCCGCGCCTCGACGAGGCCGACGACGCGCTGATGAGCGGCGACCTGGACGCCGCCGAGCGGGCGTACAAGAAGATCCTCGCCGAGTCCCCGGCGGACCCCGCGGCGGAGGCCGGCCTGGCCCAGGTCGGGGTGGCCCGGCGGGTCGCCGGCGTCGACCCGCAGGCGGCGGTCGCCGCCGCGCAGGCCGCCCCCGACGACGTCGAGGCCCAGCTGCTCGCCGCCGACATCGAGGTGCTCAGCGGCCTGGCCGAGCAGGCGTACGCCCGGCTGGTCAGCCTGGTCCGGCGGACGGCCGGCGACGACCGGGAGAAGGTACGCCAGCACCTGGTCTCGCTGTTCACCATCGCCGGCCCGGACGACCCCGCGGTCGCCTCGGCCCGGCGGGCCCTGGCCAGCGCCCTGTTCTGAGTTCTAGCACGCCAGCGCGGGCCGGCGTTCCGGCCGGCCCGCCCGACCACCGAGGACGGGAGCCCATGATGCGCCGGATCGCCGTCCTCGACGCGCCGACAAACCTGGGACTGCGCCCACCCACGTCCACCTCCGTCCCCGGTTGTGGCAAGGCGCCCGGCGCGCTGCGCGACCACGACCTGCTCGCCCGGCTGCGGGCCCGCGACGCCGGCTGCCTCACCCCGCCCCGGTACGACCCGGGCGACTGGCGGCCCGGCGACGGCGTCTGCCACGCCCGGGAGATCTCCGGCTACTCGGTGGCGCTGGCGGACCGGATCGGCGCGATCATCGACCGGGGCGAGTTCCCGCTGGTGCTCGGCGGCGACTGCTCGGTGCTGCTCGGCTCGGCGCTGGCCATGCACCGGCTCGGCGAGGCCGTCGGTGGCCGGATCGGCCTGGTCTTCGTCGACGGCCACTCCGACTTCCGGCACCCCGGCAACGCCTCGTACGTGGGGGCGGCGGCGGGGGAGGACCTGGCCCTGGTGACCGGGCGCGGGCAGGCCGACCTGGCCGCCATCGAGGGGCGGCGCCCCTACTTCCGCGACATCGACGTGGTGGTGCTCGGCATCCGCGCGCAGGACGAGTACCGCCTCGACCTGCAGGCCGCCGGCATCACCACCCGGCCGGTGCCGGCGCTACGCGCCGAGGGCGCGGCCCGCACCGCCCAGTGGGCGCACGAGCAGCTCGCCGACTGCGCCGGCTACTGGGTGCACATCGACGTGGACGTGCTCGACCCGGCGGTGATGCCGGCGGTGGACGCCCCCGACCCGGGCGGGATCGCCTTCGCCGAAC
This sequence comes from Micromonospora sp. CPCC 206171, assembly GCF_036906755.1. Classification (NCBI taxonomy): domain Bacteria; kingdom Bacillati; phylum Actinomycetota; class Actinomycetes; order Micromonosporales; family Micromonosporaceae; genus Micromonospora; species Micromonospora sp. CPCC 206171. Next base: position 22,943 of record NZ_JBAKHT010000010.1, read on the forward strand.
TGGAGATCCTGCTCGCCGGGCTGGTGGACACCCCGCACTGCCTCGGCGTCGAGCTGACCGTCTTCGACCCCGACTACGACCCGGACGGCTCGTACGCGGCCGAGATCGTCAACACCGTCGTGGCCGGCCTGGCTCCGGTGTCGGCGCCGGAGGCGGTACCGCCCCGGCTGCTGCCGGCTGCTCCGCCGCCGCAGCGCGTCCGGTCCACCGGGCCCGGGGCCCTCGCCCGTGCCGCCACGCCGCCCAACGGCGGTGCCGGGCCGATCCTGGCGCAGGGCTCGCCGGTCGGCATCACGCCGCTCGGGTCCGGCGAGCCGGCGGTGGACGGGGTCGACGCCGGCCGGACCGTCGAGGGCGAGGTCGGGCCGGGCGCCGCACCGGGCCCGGCGACCGGGCTGCTCGTGCCGGCACAGGTGGAGACTCCGGTGGCCGTCGAGCCGGTCGGCCCGCCCGCCGCCGTCGGGCCCGGCCTGCTCCGGAGGGTGCCCCGGGCCGAGGAGGACGGGGCCTCGGAGGACGGCACGTCGCCGTCGTCCGCCGGCATCGCCTGACGGACCCGCCGCACGCCGTGCGGGCCGGTCGCACGCCGCGCGGGCCGGTCGCGCCCGGCGCGGTCCCGGCCGGTGTCGCCGGGGTGATGTCGGCTCGCCGCCGGGACACCACCCGGTGCCCCCGCCTCTTGCGCCCAGGGCTCGCCCGCCCGTGACCAACGCGCGGACGGCCCGGAGCGCTGGCCGGGGCGGGTCAGCGGAGGGCGCGGAGGAAGCGCTCGCTGATCGGGACCGCGCTGTCCGTGCTCGACCCGCCCTGCTCGACGAAGACCGCGAACGCGACGTCGCCCTGCCAACCGACGAACCAGGCGTGGGTGTGCGCCGGGTTGTTGTCGTACTCGGCGGTGCCGGTCTTGCCGTACACCGGGCCGCCGGGGACGTCGGCCAGCGCCTTAGCCGTGCCGGCGGTGACCACCTCGCGCATCATCGCCTTCAGCGGCTCCACCGACTCGGCCTTGAGCTGCGGGCCGGGCTCCGCCGGCTTGGCCGGGGCCGGGTCGAGCACCAGCTTCGGCTGCTCCCAGCGGCCGCGGGCGACCGCGGCGGTGGCCCCGGCCATGGCCAGCGGGCTGACCACGGTGGTGCCCTGGCCGATCGCGGCGGCGGCCTGCTCGACCGGCGAGCCGTTGGCCGAGACCTTGCCGGTGAAGGCGTCCGTGCCGAGGTCCCAGTTGCCCTCCAGGCCGAGGGTACGGCCGGTGACGGCCAGCCCGTCGGGGCCGAGCTTCGGCGCCAGGGACGCGAAGGCGGTGTTGCAGGACCTGGCGAAGTCGGTGCGGAACGGCACCTTGCCGAGGACGAAGTCGTCGGAGTTCTTGAAGGGGCGTCCGTCCACGGTGAACGTCTTCGGGCAGTCCACGACGGAGTCGGCGCCGACCGCGCCGCGGTCCAGCAGGCCGAGAGCGCTGACCACCTTGAAGGTGGAGCCCGGCGGCACCTGGGCGGTGAAGGCCAGGTTCTCCCCGGCCGCGCCCGGCCCGTTCGCCGCGGCGAGCACCGCGCCGTCGCTGATCCGTACCGCCACCAGCGCCGAGCGGCGCTTCTCGCCGCGCAGCGCGGTGTCGGCGGCGTTCTGGGTGGCCACGTCGAGGGTGGTCTTCAGCGGCTGGCCGGGCTGCGGCTCATGCCGGAAGACCTCGGTCGGCTCCGGAGTGCCGTCGGGGCCGGCCGGCCCCTGCACGAGCACGGTGAGCCCGGGAGTGCCGCGCAGGCGGTCGTCGTAGCGGCCCTGGAGACCACCGTGCCCGACCAGATCGCCCTTGGCGTACCGGTCGGGGTGGGCGGCCAGGTCGTCGGCCTGCGCCTCGTCGACGGAGCCGAGCAGCGCCCGGGCGAACTCCCGGGTGGGGGCCAGGTCCCGCTTGTCGGTGGGGAACCGGGTGCCGGGCAGGTCGTAGATGCGCGACCGGATCTGCCGGTATGCCTCGTCCCGCAGCGTCACCACCTCGACGAAGGCGCCCGGATCCGCCTCGCTGAGCCGTTTCGGCAGGTCGGAGAGGTCGACCGGGGGATTCAGCGCCGGCCGGATCGCCTTGAACGCCGCGTCGAGCTGCCGGACCAGCGCCTTCGCGTCGGTCACCTCGCTGGGCTGCACGCCGACCCGGACCACCTGCCGCGGCGCCACGATCGGCTGTCCCGCCGCGTCCAGCACCCCGGCCCGGGGGCTGGCGGTCCGGCGTACGGTCAACCGGTCGCCCTCGCCGAGCTGCTCCTGCACCAGCTGCGGCTCCCAGATCACCTGCCACTGGTCGTCCCGGCCCTGCCGCAGCCGCACCGGTCGGTCGTACGCCCAGGTGGTCTTGCCCGGCAGCGCCCACTCCACCCGGACCGTGGCGGTGGCGATGTCCTTGGTGACCTTGGCGTCGCCGGAGCGGCGCAGGGTGGGCGGGGTGGCGGCCAGCTCGCCGGAGAGTTCCTTGATCTCCTTGGCGACCTCGGTGGCCGGCAGCCGGGCGCCGGTCGGGTCGATGAACCCGACCGCGCCGAGGTCCCCGGAGCGCCAGCCGGCCAGGAAGGCGTCGACGGTCCGTTCCGGTCCGTCACCGTCCGAACACCCGGTGAGCGCGCCGGCCGCCAGCACGGTGGCGGTCAGCGCCGCGAGGGCCGACCGGATGCGCGTACGGGGACGGCGGAACGGGTACGACACGGGCATGGAGCGGTACCTCCGGATCTCGGACTGCCCTGCACGCTAGTACGGCCGTGCTCCCCGTACCGCCCCGGCGTGGCCGCACGCTGCGTGAAGAGCCCGACGGCGGTGTGATGAACATCGCGAGTCGGGGTACTCCGCAGCCGGCCGACCACGCATCTGCAACGGGTGAAAGGACAGAGTCCCGAACCGGACGTCCGGCCGGTGGTCCGCCGACGAACGGACAGAGTGGCAGGGCCTAGGCTGGGCGGCAGAGTGACCCACAACGCGGTGGGTCGAGGGGAGTGGCACCGATGGACCGGCGTCCGGCGATCAAACCGGGACCCGACCTCCGGCAGGCTGACACCGGCCGGGACGACAGCTTCGATTCGGCGACCGACGGGGACGGCTTCGGCCGACTCGACACAGGAGTTACCGGGATGACCGGTTCGAGTATCGACACCCTCTACGACCTGGGGCTTCCTTCCGAAGCGCTCGGTGACGACGTGGAGGACGCGGAGCTCGACGAGCCGGTACCCAACGCGGAGCGCCTGGTAGCCCAGGCGGTGGCGTTGGCCGGCGACGACCACGACGCGGCCACCCTGGTGGGCCGTTTCTGGCGGTTCGCGCCGGACGAGGAACTGATCGGATTCACCGCCGAGGAGATGCTCGACGCCGCCCGGGCGCACCGGGACCTGGCCCAGCAGCGGGTGCCGGGCGAGCTGAAACTGCGCATCCACGAGCCGGACGCCGAGCAGCACCACACGGTCATCGAGATCGTCACCGACGACATGCCGTTCCTGGTCGACTCGGTGACCGCGCTGCTCAACTCCCACCACCTCGACGTGCACCTGCTGGTGCACCCGCTGGTCGTGGTCCGGCGGGAGCCGCTCGGCCGGCTGACCGAGGTCTCCGCCGACGTCGAGCCGGACGACGCGATCGCCGGCGACCTGGTCGAGAGCTGGATGCGGATCGAGATCGACCCGGTCCGGGACGCGGGGGAGCGGGAGAAGCTGCGCCGCGAGCTGCAGCGGGTGCTCACCGACGTGCGCGAGGCGGTGGAGGACTGGCCGAAGATGCGCCAGCGTGCCTTGGCGCTGGCCGACGAACTGGCCTCGGCCCGGACCTCCGACAACCGTCCGCCCGTGCCTGAGAAGGACATCACCGACTCGGTGGAGCTGCTGCGCTGGCTGGCCCACGACCACTTCACCTTCCTCGGCTACCGGGAGTACCGGCTGGTCGACAGCGACGGCGGCGACGGACCGGCGCTGGAGGCGGTGCTCGGCACCGGGCTGGGCATCCTGCGGTCGGACTCGCCGGAGGCCCGGGCGCTGTCGTCGATGACACCCGAGGCGCACGAGAAGGTGATGGAGAAGCGCCTGCTGATCATCACCAAGGCGAACTCCCGGGCGACCGTGCACCGCTCGGCCTACCTGGACTACATCGGGTTCAAGATCTTCAACGAGGCGGGCGACGTGGTCGGGGAGCGCCGGTTCCTCGGCCTGTTCTCCACCGCGGCGTACCGGACCAGCGTCCGTGAGCTGCCGGTGGTCCGCCGCAAGGTCGCCGAGGTGCTGGACCGCTCGGGCCTGAGCCAGCGCAGCCACTCCGGCAAGGACCTGCTCCAGATCCTGGAGACCTACCCGCGCGACGAGCTGTTCCAGATCAAGACCGACGACCTGTACCACGCCGTGATCGGCGTGCTGCGGATGGCCGGTCGCCGGCAGCTGCGGGTCTTCCTGCGCCGGGACGCGTACGGGCGGTTCATCTCCTGCCTGATCTACCTGCCCCGGGACCGGTTCACCACCCAGAACCGGCTGCGCATGCAGGACATCCTGCTGCACGAGCTGAACGGCGTCGGGGTGGACTACACCACCCGGGTGACCGAGTCGATGCTGGCCCGGGTGCACTTCATCGTCCGCACCGACCCGACCAACCCGCCCGGCGAGGTCGACGCCGACCTGCTCGCCGAGGAGCTGGCCGACGCCACCCGGCTCTGGGACGACGACTACCGGCTGGTGCTGGAGCGCAAGCTCGGCGACGAGCAGGCCAAGCACCTGTTCAGCCGGTACGCCGACGCCTTCCCCGAGGGCTACAAGGACGGCCACACGCCGTACGAGGCGATGAAGGACCTGGCCAAGCTGGAGCTGCTGGAGGAGCCCGGCCAGCTGGAGATGCACCTGTTCCGCAAGCAGCTCGCTCCGCGCGGGGCCGGCGCGGACGCCGACGAGGCCATGGACGTGCGCTTCAAGGTCTACCGGTACGGCGAGCCGATGATGCTCTCCGCCGTGCTGCCGGTGCTGCACTCGCTGGGCGTCGCCGTGGTCGACGAGCACCCGTACGAGGTGGACCGGGTCGACGGCCGGGTCTTCCTGTACGACTTCGGCCTGCGCCTGCCCGAACGGCACCAGGAGCTGGCCGAGGTGCGTCCGCACGTGGAGAACGCCTTCGCCGCCGCCTGGCGGGGCGAGGCCGAGGTGGACGGCTTCAACGAGCTGGTCCTGCGCGGCGGTCTCACCTGGCGGCAGGTGGTGGTGCTGCGGGCGTACGCGAAGTACATGCGCCAGGCCGGCACCGTCTTCTCCCAGGACTACATGGAGCAGACCTTCATCGCGTACCCGAAGATCGCCGCCCTGCTGGTGGAGCTCTTCGAGACGCGGTTCGCCCCGGGTGCGGCGAGCATCGAGGAGCGCCGGCAGCGCGGCGACGAGCTGGTCGGCGCCATCAGCGCGGCCCTGGACGACGTGGCCAGCCTGGACCAGGACCGGATCCTGCGGTCGTACCTGACGCTGATCCAGGCCACCCTGCGGACGAGCTTCTACCAGAAGCCGGTCGGCGGGCGACCCAAGTCGTACGTGGCGTTCAAGCTGGACCCGCAGGCCATCCCGGACCTGCCGGCCCCGCGGCCGAAGTTCGAGATCTTCGTGTACTCGCCCCGGTTCGAGGGCGTACACCTGCGGTTCGGGCCGGTGGCCCGGGGCGGGCTGCGCTGGTCCGACCGGCGGGAGGACTTCCGCACCGAGGTGCTCGGCCTGGTCAAGGCGCAGATGGTGAAGAACGCCGTGATCGTGCCGGTGGGCGCCAAGGGCGGCTTCGTGCTCAAGCAGAAGCCGGGGGACCGCGACGAGGCGGTCGCCTGCTACAAGGAGTTCGTCGGCGCGATGCTCGACGTCACGGACAACATCGTCGGCGGCGAGATCGTGCCGCCGACCGACGTGGTCCGGCACGACGCCGACGACCCGTACCTGGTGGTGGCGGCGGACAAGGGCACCGCCACGTTCTCCGACATCGCCAACGAGATCTCGGCGGCGCACCAGTTCTGGCTGGGCGACGCGTTCGCCTCCGGCGGCTCCGCCGGGTACGACCACAAGAAGATGGGCATCACCGCTCGGGGCGCCTGGGAGTCGGTCAAGCGGCACTTCCGCGAGCTGGGCCACGACACCCAGACCCAGGACTTCACCGTGGTCGGCGTCGGCGACATGTCCGGTGACGTGTTCGGCAACGGGATGCTGCTCTCCGAGCACATCCGGCTGGTGGCCGCCTTCGACCACCGGCACATCTTCCTGGACCCGGACCCGGACGCGGCCAGCTCGTACGCGGAGCGGAAGCGGCTGTTCGAGCTGCCCCGGTCGTCGTGGGAGGACTACGACCGGAAGCTGATCTCGGAGGGCGGCGGGATCTTCCCGCGTACCGCCAAGTCGATTCCGATCACGCCGCAGGTCCGGGCCGCGCTCGACCTCGACGAGGACACGACGCAGCTCAGCCCGCAGGAGCTGATGAAGGCGATCCTCACCGCGCCCGTCGACCTGTTCTGGAACGGCGGCATCGGCACCTACGTGAAGGCGTCGTCGCAGACCAACGCCGAGGTGGGCGACAAGTCCAACGACGCGATCCGGGTGGACGGCAAGAGCCTGCGCTGCCGGGTGGTCGGCGAGGGTGGGAACCTGGGCTGCACGCAGCTCGGCCGGATCGAGTACGCCCTGGCGGGCGGACGGATCTACACCGACTTCATCGACAACGCGGCCGGGGTGGACTGCTCCGACCACGAGGTGAACATCAAGATCCTGCTCAACACGGCGGTCGCCGACGGCGCACTGGACGTCCCCGAGCGGGACGAGCTGCTCGCCCAGATGACCGACGAGGTCGCCGAGCTGGTGCTGCGGGACAACTACGACCAGGCGCGGGCGATCAACAACGCCCAGGCCCAGGCCGCGTCCCTGCTCCCGGTGCACCGGCGGATGATCAACGAGCTGGAGCGGGCCGGTCAGCTCGACCGGGCCCTGGAGGCGCTGCCGCCGGACGAGGAACTGGCGGTCCGCACCGAGTCCGGGCTGACCGCGCCGGAGTTCGCGGTCCTGCTCGCGTACGTCAAGATCGTGCTGGAGCGGGAGATCCTGGCCGAGGGGCTGGCCGACGAGGAGTGGACGACCGAGGTCCTGGTCAACTACTTCCCGACGCCGATGCGCGAGCGCTTCGCCGACCGGATGGCCCAGCACCGGCTGCGCCGCGACATCGTCACCACGGTGCTGGTCAACGAGGCGATCAACCGGGGCGGCATCTCGTTCGTCTTCCGGGTCGTCGAGGAGACGGCCGCGTCGCCGGCGGACGTGATTCGGGCGTACGTGGTGGTCCGCGAGGTCTTCGGGCTGCGCGAGCTCTGGGACGCCGTCGAGGCGCTCGACAACAAGGTCTCCCCGGAGCTGCAGACCAGCGTCTACCTGGACACCCGGCGGCTGCTCGACCGCGCGGTGCGCTGGCTGGTCACCAACCGGCGCTCGCCGATCGACGTGCCGGCCGAGATCGCCCGGCTGCGCGACGGCGTCGCCCGGCTCCTGCCGGACCTGGAGGAGCGCTTCTACGGCAGCGAGCGGGAATCGCTGGCGGCGCACATCGACTCGATGGCCGAGCGGGGTCTGCCGCGCGACCTGGCCGAGCAGGCTACCCGGCTGATGTACAGCTTCGGCCTGCTCGACGTGGTGGAGACGGCCACCTCCAGCGGGCGGGACGTGGGCGAGGTGGCCTCGGTCTACTTCGTCCTGTCCGACCTGTTCCGGGTGGACTCCCTGCTGTCGAAGATCTCCCTGCTGCCGCGGGAGGACCGCTGGCAGACGCTGGCCCGGATGGCGCTGCGCTACGACCTGTACGCCGCGCTGGCCGCGCTCACCGCGGAGGTTCTCGACTCCACTCCGGACAACCTGCCCTCGAACGAGCGGGTGCTCCAGTGGGAGCAGTCGAACGCCACCTCGATCCACCGCGCCCGCCGGGCGATGGGGGAGTTCGACGAGTCGCGGGCCGACCTGGCCGCCCTGTCGGTGCTGCTGCGCCAGATCCGCACCCTGGTGCGGACCTCCGCCGCCGCCTGACGAGTACGCCGACGCGCCTCCGGCGGGACCAAGGTCCCACCGGAGGCGCGTTCGCGTTCAGGCGGTCATCGTCGCGAAGACGACGATGTTGTCGGGGTAGCTGCGGGCGGCCTGGTCGAACTCGCCGCCGCAGGTCACCACCCGCAGGGCGGGCTTGTCGTTCGGGCCGTACACCAGCTCCGTGGGGAAGGACACCTTCGGGTACGACCGGACCTCGTCGACGGCGAAGGTGGCCTTGACCCCGTCGGCGCGGGTGACGGTGATGGTGTCACCGGGCTGGAGGGCGCCGAGTTCGAAGAATACGGCGGGGCCGAGCTTCGCCGAGTCGACGTGCCCGACGATCACCGCGTTGCCGATCTCGCCGGGACTGGGCCCCGGGGAGTACCAGCCGGCGCGCTGGGCCTGGTCCAGCGGGGGGACCTGGACGGTGCCGTCCGGGTTGGTGCCCAACGTCATGATCTCGGCGTCCACCCCGATGCGTGGGATCGAGATGGTGCCGGGGGCGGATCGGGACAACGCGACGGGGGGCACCTCCACCGCCTCGACCGGGCCTTCGCCGCCTACGGTGTTCGGCTCGGCGGGGGTCTGCGGGGCGGACTGGGCCTGCGGCTGAGGGGGGCGGGGCGGGGGTTCGGTTCGTAGCGACGCGCCGATCATGCCGGCGCCCACCATGGCCAGCAGGACGACGACGGCCGCGCCGGCGGCGCGCCACGGTCTCCCGTGACGGCCGCCGGCCCGTGTCGCCGTCTGGTCAGACGAGGCCATCGGCCCGACGCCGACGCATCAGCACGATGCCACCCAGGGCGGCCGCGCCGATCATGCCCGCCCCGCCCAGGGCCATGCCGCGGTCGGTGCTGGTGCTGGTCATGCCACCGTCACCACCGTCGACGCCACCGTGCGGCAGGACCACCAGCTCGCCCTCGCCGCAGGAGCCCTTGAGCTCGTACTTGCCCGGACGGGCGTCCTTGGAGACCTTGGCCTCGCCGTAGTAGACGAAGTCCTTCTTGTGCTCCCAGCGGTCCTCGTCCTTGCCGTAGCCCGAGTGGTCGTCGCGGCCCTTGTCGTCCCGGCCCTTGTCGTCGTGGCCGTTCTTCCAGTCGCCCTTGTCGCCGTACTCGTCCGAGCCGTACTCGTCGGAGCCGTACCGGTCGTGGTCCTTCTTGCCGTGCTCGTCGGACTTCTCGTCGTGGCCGTTGCGGTCCCGGCCCTCTTCCTGGCCGTACTCGTCGTGGCCCTTCTTGTCGTCGTCCTTCTTGCCGTGGTCGTCCTTCTTGCCGTGCTCGTCGCGACCCTCCTCGTGGTCCTTGGCGTCGCGGTCCGGCCCGGAGTCGGCGGCGAAGCCGCCGCCCGCACCGTTGGCCGGAGGCTGGCCGCCCTCGTTCGACCACTGCGAGCCCTTGCCGTCCTCGCCCTTGCCGTGGTCGTCCTTCTTGCCGTCGTCCTTCTTGTCGTCGTCCTTCTTGCCGTGGTCGTCCTTCTTGCCGTGCTCGTCCTTCTTGTCGTCGTCCTTCTTGCCGTGCTCGTCCTTCTTGTCGTCGTCCTTCTTGCCGTGCTCGTCCTTCTTGTCGTCGTCCTTCTTGCCGTGCTCGTCCTTCTTGTCGTCGTCCTTCTTGCCGTGCTCGTCCTTCTTGTCGTCGTCCTTCTTGCCGTGCTCGTCCTTCTTGTCGTCGTCCTTCTTGCCGTGCTCGTCGCCCCGGCCCTCGTCGTCCTTGCCGTGCTCCCAGTCCTTGTCCTTGTCCTTGTCCTTCCAGTCCCCGTGCTCGCCGCCGCGGTCGTCGCCCCGGTCGTCATGCCGGTTCTTGTCCACCGGCTTGAGCTCCACCTTTCCGGTGACCTTCGACCAGACGAAGGCGTGCTCCTGCCGCTCCGGGCAGATCTCGAGGAGCTTGACCTCGTCGCCGGCCTTCACGACGTGCGGCTTGGCGATGACCTTGCCGTCGCGGTCCTCGCCGTCGTGGTTGTTGTCCGCGAACGCGATCCCCGGCGCGAACACCAGGAGGGACGCGCCGCCGAGGGCGGCACCAGCTACGACCTTCCCGAGCATCTTCTTTGCCATGACCTGCGTCACTCCATCCCTGTTGTCCTGAGCCCGACGACAGTCGAGCTATGACCGACGTTAGACCGTTTCGCGACTTATCTGGGGAAAGATTCGTGTTTAAGAGTTTCTAGGCATAGAGGGCGATAAGGGTGCTAGGCGGCTTCTGCCCCGCCGTCGACCTACCGGGCGCTCTGGGCCTGCGTGCGACGGGAGGTATCTCCAGTGCCCTTGCGTGCGGGTTTCCGGAAGGTATCGAGGCATTGCCATGGAAGCGCTCCCATGCAAGAATCGCTGCACGCGGTTCGGGGAGCCACACCGCGCAGGCAGACGTCGAGGGCAACCGGTCCGACCGGACGGCGTCGCCGCTGGACCGGTTCGCGTGGCCGGTCGACGTCACCACCACGCCCGTCCGGGTCGGGCACCCCCGAGATATCCCGTTGGCGCCGAGGACCGTCCCCGCGGGGACGTCCGCCCGGGCCATTCCGCCGGGCCGTACGCGGATCCGGTCTCGCCCAAGGAGTTCAGTGGCATGAATCTGTGGAGAAACCTGTCCGGCCGGCGCCGGGCGGTCGCGCTAGCCGGTGCGAGCGCCCTGGTCGCGGGCGGGATGGTGGCCATCCCGGTCACCGCGGCGCAGGCCGCGACCCAGTGCAGCGTCGACTACACCACCAACGACTGGCCGGGCGGGTTCACCGCCACCGTCGTCATCAAGAACCTCGGTGACCCGGTCAGCTCCTGGAACCTCGGTTTCACCTTCCCGAACAGCAGCCAGAAGGTGCAGCAGGGCTGGTCGGCGAAGTGGTCGCAGACGGGCCAGAACGTCACGGCCACGAATGAGTCCTACAACGGCTCGCTCGCCTCGGGTGCCAGCGCCAGCATCGGATTCAACGGCGCCTGGAGTGGCAGCAACCCCAAGCCGACCTCGTTCACCCTGAACGGCACGGTCTGCAACGGCGGCAACCCGACGCCGACACCGACGAACCCGACTCCCACGCCCACCGACCCGACCCCCACGCCCACCAACCCGACCCCGACGCCGACCACGCCGGGCCAGAAGGTGGACAATCCGTACGTCGGGGTCAAGGGGTACGTGAACCCGGAGTGGAAGGCGAAGGCGGACGCCGAGCCCGGTGGCAGCCGGGTGTCCAACAACCCGACCGCCGTCTGGCTGGACCGGATCGCCGCCATCAACGGCACCACCGGCAGCAGCTCCAACGGCTCGATGGGGGTGCGGGACCACCTGGACAAGGCTCTGGCCCAGGGGGCCGGCTACATCCAGTTCGTCATCTACAACCTGCCCGGCCGGGACTGCGCGGCGCTCGCCTCCAACGGTGAGCTGGGTCCGGAGGAGCTGCCCCGGTACAAGGCCGAGTACATCGACCCGATCGCGGCGATCCAGTCCGACCCGAAGTACGCCAGCCTGCGCATCGTCAACATCATCGAGATCGACTCGCTGCCGAACCTGGTGACCAACACCTCCGGCCAGCCCGGCGGCACCGCGATGTGCGACACGGTCAAGGCCAACGGCGCGTACGTCAACGGTGTCGGGTACGCCCTGGCCAAGCTGGGCGCCATCGGCAACGTCTACAACTACATCGACGCCGCCCACCACGGCTGGATCGGGTGGGACAGCAACCTCGGCCCGACCGCGACCCAGCTCTACCAGGCCGCCACCGCCTCCGGCAGCACGGTGAAGAACGTGCACGGCTTCATCGTCAACACCGCGAACTACTCGGCGCTGCGGGAGCCGTACATCAAGGTCACTGACACGGTGAACGGGCAGACCGTCCGCCAGTCCAAGTGGATCGACTGGAACCAGTACGTCGACGAGCTGTCATTCGCCCAGGCGTTCCGCAGCAAGCTGATCTCCGTCGGCTTCGAGTCCAACATCGGCATGCTGATCGACACCTCCCGCAACGGCTGGGGCGGCACCGCCCGGCCCACCGGTCCGGGCGCGCCGACCAGCGTGGACACCTACGTCAACGGTGGCCGCATCGACCGGCGCATCCACGCCGGCAACTGGTGCAACCAGGCCGGGGCGGGCCTCGGCGAGCGGCCCAAGGCCGCGCCGGAGCCGGGCATCGACGCGTACGTGTGGGTCAAGCCTCCAGGCGAGTCGGACGGTTCCAGCAGCCTGATCCCGAACAACGAGGGCAAGGGCTTCGACCGGATGTGCGACCCGACCTACACCGGTAACGCCCGCAACGGCAACAGCCTCAGCGGCGCCCTGCCGAACGCGCCGATCTCCGGCGCCTGGTTCTCCGCACAGTTCCAGGAGCTCATGAAGAACGCCTACCCGGCGCTCTGAGCACCGGGCGGACGGCCCACCCGCCGCGGCGGGAGTGAGGCACTGCCGCGACGGGTTCCCCACGGGCCCCTGGCTCGACCGGTCGATCCGGTCGGGTCAGGGGCCCCCGCCGTACCCGCCGGTCGGGCCGCGGGCCTGCCGGTCAGGGGACGGTCCGCTCGATCGCGGCCCGGCCGTGCTCGGCCAGGTCGCGGCGGGCCCGCTCGAGATTCTCCGGCGTCATGTCCTGCCCACGGGCCATCACCAGGTCCTCCGGCTCCCAGGGCTGCTCTGCCCCGGTGCGGATGTTGTCCCCGCCGGCCCCCGTGCCGGTCCCGGTGGCGCCGGTGCCGGCCGCGTACGGGTCGCCGAGGAGGTCCTCGGTCGGCACGCCGCCGCCCGCGCCGCCACCGGGCTCGGTGAAGGACGGGTTGTTCCGGTCGGCGCCGCCCCCGGTGACCAACTGTGGCACGGTGGTCTCGTCGTCGACCGCGGCGGCCACCTCCGGGCTCTCTTCCAGCGGTCGGCGGTTCGGGTCACGATCCGTCATGGTGCTGACCTCCTGTCCCAGGCGTGTCCCTTATCCCGCGTACCCCGCTGGGACCGGGCCATGCCGGCGGAGGTCACGCCTTCCGGTCCGCACGCGAACGCCCCGGCCGATGGTGCGGCCGGGGCGTCCGGTAGGTGGTCAGCGTCCGAGGACCCGGTCCAGGAAGTCGCGGTACTGGCGCACGGCCACCCGCAGCTGCTCGGTGTCCGCCGAGCCGGCCGTCTGCCAGCCGCCGAGCTTCTCCTTCTGCGCGGCGAGCGCGTCCGAGAGGGCCCGGATCGCCTCCTCGACCAGCGACTGGGCCTCGCCGACCGCCGCGCGGGGGTCGTCCACGAAGCGGAGCTGCACCTCCCGCCAGCGGTCCCGGAAGGCCTGCGCCGCGTCCGCCTCGAAAAGCGTCGCCGCGTGCGTCGGGACGTTCGCTCCGGACGGCCGGGCCGCCTCGGCCACCCCGGCAGCCCCGGCAGCCCCGGCGGCACCGGCGGCACCGGTCGCGCCGACACCCGCCGCGGCGGCCGCCGCACCACCCTCCGGCGCCTCGGTGTCCGGGTCGACCATGGTCGGCGTGGCGCTGCCGTATCCGGCCGCGCCCTCTGCCGGCGCGTCGCCGTCCGGGCGTACCCCGCCCGGGGTGTGCTCGGCCTCCCACCGCTGGCGGTCGTGGATCCGGTCCGCGGCGGTCGGGTCGGCCCGTTCGTCGTCGAAGGGCTCGGTCCGCCCGGGCGCGCCGTCACCCGGCGCCACGGTGTCCTCGCCCCGGGGATCCCGTTCTTCCGCGGGGCCGCCGGCCAGGGCCGACGCGGCGACCGCGTCGCCCACGGAGGTCGCCCCCACGAAGGCGGTCGGCGGCAGCGCCGGCTCGTGGAACTCCGGCCGTCCGTCGCTGTCGGCATCGTCGCGGTCGAGGTCACGCACGTCGTACGGGCGGGTCTCGTCGGGGTCGTCGGCGCGCCGGTCGGCGGCCACCCGCGGGTCGTCGAAGGTGCCCCGGTCGTCCAGCACGTCGTCGGGAATGTCGGCCCGGCCGTCCCGATCGTCCCGCGGCGTCCGGGTTGCGGCGTCCGGAGCGGGGACCGGCACCGGGGCGGAGCGGACCGCCTCCGGGTGGTCGGTGCTGCCCTGCTGCTCTTCCTGGCGCATCGTCGGCTCCTCAGTGGCTGGTGACGTCGTGCGGGCTGTCCGGGCGGCGCTGCTCCGGCGGCCGGTGCCCGACCGGCTCCTCGCCGAGCAGGTCGGCGAAGAGAGCGCGGTAGTGCACGACGGCCTGGCGGAGTTCCTCGGTGCTGGCCTCACCGCGCTCGTTGCGCACCCGGATCTCGTGCGCGTCCCGGTAGTGGGTGAGGGTGCGGGCGTGGTCGACGGAGAGATGGGCGATCTGGTCCGAGAAGTCCCCGGTGGGGTAGCCCCGCTCGGCGATCAGCCGGCTGACCAGCTCGTCGGCGTCGCCGACGGTCTCGCCGGGGGAGTCGACGAAGCGGACCTGGAGCTCCTCCCAGGCGGCGGCGTACCGGGCCCGGGACCCGGGGTCCAGCGGGGTGAGTTCGAGCTCCGCGTGCCGGCGTTCCCGGTCGCGCAGCTCCCGTTCGGCGGCGCCGCGGCTGTCCTGCTCCGCGACGACCCGGTCGTACTCGGGGCCGAAGCGGCGCTTGAGCGCGCGCCGCCGGCCGGCCAGGACGGCCGCGGCGACCAGCGCCACGACCACCAGCACGACGAGAACCACAACGATTACCTGCGTGGGCGACATGGCTCCTCCTTCGCCACCTGGTATTCCCTCCGCGTGCTGGCCGCCAATCCCGATCCCGCGCACTTTCCTGGCCATTTCCCGATCGGGGCATGGTGCGGGCCCCACCGGGGCCGCCATCGCAAAGACCTGACTCGCTCCAGATTCGAGCCGTCCTCGGTCAACCGGCTGCGAGAGGCCGGCGGGTCGCACCGGGGTAGGGCACCTCTGCCAGCGCGACGAGGACCACCGGAGGCCCTCGGTCGCCGAGGGCCTCGGCATCTCGGTCAACGATCGACCGTCCCGGTCGGTACGTGGCGCACCGGCGGGGCGTCCGTCGTCCCCGGTGGTTGTCCTTGGGCGACGGTCCACAACGGATTGGTAGTGATGGGCGAGACGGACGGTAGTGCTACGGCTTGGGATTACGTATCCTGCCCAAGGCGCCCGAGCCGGTGCCCGGCGCGCCGGGACGTTGCCCGGCCGGTGCCGGCGCCACCGCTGCCACCCCTTCGGGCGAGGACTCATGGACACCCGCGACTGGCCGATCCGCGCCAAGCTGACCGCCCTGGTCGTCACCCCGGTGGCCGCCCTGCTCGCGCTCTGGATCTTCGCCACCACGCTGACCTTCGGCCCGGCGCTGGATCTGCTCTCCGCGCGGACCCTCCTCTACGACCTGGGCCGCCCCGGCGAGGTGGTGGTCACCGAGCTGCAACGCGAACGCCGGCTCTCGGTGGTGCACCTCGCCGGCCCGGCGGCCCTGCCGGCCCTGGCCGACCAGCGCCGCCGCACCGACGCGGCGATCGCCGAGCTGCGGGACCGGGTCGGCGGGGACAAGCTGCGCGACGCGGCCGGCGACCTGCTCGACGCCCGGCTCGACAAGCTGGTCGCCGCCCTCGACGCCCTGCCGGCCGGGCGCGGCTTCATCGACCGCCGGCAGGTGGACCGGGCCGGCGCCGTCGGGCTCTACAGCGGCATGATCTCCTTCGCCTTCCAGACCTTCTCGGCGATGGCCGCCCTGCCCGACCCGGAGCTCAACCGGGAGGCGCTGGCGCTCACCGCGCTCGGGCGCTCCCGCGACCTGCTCGGCCAGGCCGACGCGCTGGTGGCCGGCGCGCTCGCCGGTGGGCGGTTCTCCGACGGCGAACACCTGCTCCTGACCCAGACCATCGGCAACGAGCGGTTCCTGATCGACACGGCCGTGGCCGACCTCCCGCCGGAGGCCCGCAGCACCTACCAGCGGCTGACCGAGGATCCGGCCTTCGTCCAGCTGCGCACCCTCCAGGAGGGGCTGCTCCGGGCGGACCCGGCCACCCGGCCGCCGGTCGACGCCCGTAGCTGGCAGACCAGCCACGACGCCGTCCAGCAGGCGCTGCGCGACTTCGAGCTGAGTCAGGCCGACGGGCTGGCCGAGCGGTCCGTGCCGGTGGCCGTCGGCATCCTGGTCCGGCTCGCCGCCGCAGGGCTGCTCGGCCTGGCGGCGATCGTGGTGTCGCTGCTGGTCGCCGTCCGGGTCGGGCGGACGCTGGCCCGCCGGCTGACCGGCGTGCGCGGCGCCGCGCTGGAGATGGCCGAGCGGCGGCTGCCCGACGTGGTGGCCCGGCTGCGCCGGGGCGAGCAGGTGGACGTGGCCCGGGAGGCGCCGCCGCTGGAGTACGGCGCCGACGAGATCGGTGAGGTCGGGCGCGCCTTCAACGAGGTCCGGCGGACCGCCGTCCGGGCGGCGGTCGACGAGGTCACCCTGCGCCGCGGCCTCAACGAGGTGTTCCTGAACATCGCCCGGCGCAGCCAGGGCCTGGTGCACCGCCAGTTGGCGCTGCTCGACCGGATGGAACGGCGTACCGAGGACCCGGACGAGCTGGCCGAGCTGTTCCGGGTCGACCACCTGGCCACCCGGCTGCGCCGGCACGCCGAGGACCTGGTCATCCTGGCCGGCGCGGCCCCGGGGCGGGGCTGGCGGCAGCCGGTGGCCGTGCTGGACGTGGTGCGCGGCGCGGTCTCCGAGGTCGAGGCGTACGACCGGGTGGACATCGGGGCGGTGCAGCCGGCCGGGGTGGTCGGTCGGGCCGTCGCGGACGTCATCCACCTGCTCGCCGAGCTGATCGAGAACGCCACCGCCTACTCGCCGCCGGAGACCCGCGTCGAGGTCTCCGGCCAGCAGGTGCCCCGGGGCTACGTCGTGGAGATCACCGACCACGGCCTCGGCATGACCCCGCAGGCGGTGGAGAACGCCAACCGCCGGCTCGCCCGGCCGCCCGAGTTCGACCCGGCCGACAGCGCCCGACTCGGCCTGTTCGTGGTGTCCCGGCTCGCCGCCCGGCACGGCGTCCGGGTCACCCTGCGCTCCGAGGCTCCCGGTGGGGTGACCGCCGTGGTCCTCGTCCCGTCCGACCTGATCACCGAGGAGCTGCCGGCCGCGCCGGTCAACAGCGGGCGACCGGCCTCGGTGGTCACCCGGCTGGCCACCCTGCCCCGGCCCCGCGCCGGCCGCGCCGGGCGGGACCGGGCCGAGCAGACCGTGCTGCCGTTCGCCCCGGCCCGCATCTCCTCGGTCGAGGCCGCCCCCGACGGCGACGGCCTGCCCCGCCGGGTCCGCCGGCGCGGACCGGTCGCCCGCCCCCGCCCGCAGGTCGCCGAGGCCTCGGCCGCCCGCTCCCCGGAGGAGGTACGCCGGCAGATGTCCGCGCTCCAGGCCGGCACCGCCCGGGGCCGGCGCGACGGCGCGATCCGCTCCGTGCCGCCGGGGCGACCCGACGGCGCCGTACCCGCCCCGACCGGCGGCCGTACCGAGGGGCAGGGCGGGGATCCCGCACCGTCCCCGCCGCCGGATGCGACGGCGGCGACCCCCGATTCCCCGACCGCGACTGAGAGGGACGCCTAGTGGTGGACACGACGAGGCAGAACGTCGACCTCGGCTGGTTGCTCGACGAGCTGGTCGACCGGGTACCGGCCGCCCGGGAGGCCGTGGTGCTCTCCGCCGACGGGCTGATGCTCGGCGCCTCCGCCGAGCTGGATCGCGCCGACGCCGAGCACCTCTGCGCCCTGGCCTCCGGCTTCTCCAGCCTGGCCAAGGGCGCCAGTCGGCACCTCGCCGGCGGCGGGGTGCGGCAGACCGTGGTGGAGATGGAGTCCGCGTACCTGTTCGTGACGGCCGCCGGGCGGGGCGCCTGCCTGGCGGTGGTCTGCGCGGCCGACGCGGACATCGGCCTGGTGGCGTACGAGATGGCGATGCTGGTCATCCGGGTCGGCGAGAACCTGACCGCGCCCGCCCGGGCGACGGTGGGGGCCGTCGATGCGGGCTGAGCCGCCGGGCGCCCAGCACGAGTGGCTGGACGCGGCGGCCGGTCCGGTGGTTCGTCCGTACACCCTCACCGGCGGGCGGGTGCGCCCGGCCGTCGACGGCTTCGACCTGGTCGCGTTCGTGCTGGCCGGCGCGGGTGCGGACCCGTCCGGCCAGCCGGGCCTCCAGCCGGAGCACCGGCGCCTGGTCGAGCTGGCCCGGCGTCCCGTCGCGGTGGCGGACCTCGCCGCCGACCTGGACCTCGCGGTGGGCGTGGTCCGGGTCCTCCTCGGTGACCTGCTCGCCCGGGGCCTGGTCTCGGTGCACGAGCCGCCGGCCGCCGGCCTTCCCGACAACGACATCCTCAAGGCGGTGGTCAGTGGACTACGTGCGCTCTGACCGGGACTCCTCCGGGCCCCGGTTGCCGCTGGCTCTCAAGATCCTGATCGCCGGGGGGTTCGGCGCGGGCAAGACGACGTTGGTCAGCGCGCTGAGCGAGGTCCGCCCGTTGCAGACCGAGGAGGTGCTGACCGGGGCCGGCATCGGCACCGACGACCTCTCCGGGGTGGAGACGAAGTCGACCACCACCGTGGCGATGGACTTCGGTCGGATCACGATCAACGAGGACCTCCAGGTCTACCTCTTCGGCACGCCGGGGCAGGACCGCTTCTGGTTCCTCTGGGACGAGCTGGCGTTCGGCGCGCTCGGCGCGGTGGTGCTTGCCGACACCCGGCGCCTGGCCGACTGCTTCCCGTCGATCGACTACTTCGAGCAGCGGGGCATCCCGTTCGTGGTCGGGGTGAACTGCTTCGACGGGTCCCGCCGGTTCGGCATCGAGGCGGTACGCCAGGCGCTGGACATCGACCCGGACGTGCCGGTGGTGCTCTGCGACGCCCGGGACCGGCAGTCCGCCAAGCTGGTGCTGATCTCGCTGGTCGAGCACGTCGCCCGGCAGCGGGGTGAACCGGTCCCGGTCTCCTGACCGGCTGGCGGCGGGGCCCGGGGCGGTGGCGCCCGGAGCCCCCGTCGCCGGCGTTCGGAGGAAATTCCGGAAAACAGGGCTAACGCCCGGGTCGACCGGGAAGCCTCTGGTGGGAGCGAGAGCAGGATCGGCGGAGGGTGCACCGGTGACGAACACGATCGTCCACATCGGCGGCTACACGGCGGCGAGCGGCGGGCGGGGGGACGGCATCGTCGCCGCCCGCCGGGATCCCGACTCGGGGGAACTCACCGCGCTCGGCACCGTCGCGGTGACCGATTCGCCCTCCTTTCTCGTCCGGCATCCCGCCCTGCCCGTCCTCTACGCCGTGAACGAGCTGCCGCAGGGGCAGGTCAGCGCCTTCCGGGTGGGTGGCGACGGCGCGCTGACCCCGCTGGGCGTCCGGCCGACCGGCGGGGCCGACCCCTGCCACCTGGCGGTCGCGCCCGACGGGCGGCACCTCTTCGTGGCCAACTACGGCGGCGGGAGCGTGGCGGTCTTCCCGCTGGCCGCCGACGGCGCGCCGGCCGAGCGCAGCGACCTGGTGGTGCACCAGGGGCACGGCCTCGACCCGGGGCGCCAGGAGCAGGCGCACTGCCACATGGTCTCCCCGGACCCGGGGGCCGGGCCGCTGCTCGCCGTCGACCTGGGGACCGACTCGATCTACCGGTACGACCTGGACGCCGGCCCGGGCCGGCTGGTGACCCGCGAGCCGCGGATCCGTACCGCGGCCGGCACCGGTCCCCGGCACCTCGCCCGCCACCCGGACGGGCGGCGCTGCTGGGTGACCGGCGAGCTGGACGCGACGGTCACCGCGTACGAGTCGACCCCGGACGGGGCGTTGCACCAGCGGGGACGGGTGGACGCCAGCGGGCGGACCGGGCACGTCCAGCCCTCCGAGATCGCGGTGGGGCCGGACGGGCGTTTCCTCTACGTCGGCAACCGGGGAGTGGGCACGGTCGCGGTCTTCGCGCTGGACGCAGAGCTGCCCCGGCTGGTCGCCGAGGTCGACACCGGGGGCGAGTGGCCCCGGCACTTCGTACTGACCGGGCCGCACCTCTACGTGGCGGACGAGCGGGCCGACATGGTGCGGGTGTTCCGCGTCGACCCCGGCTCGGGCGTTCCCGACCCGCTCGGCGAGCCGGTGCCGGTGCCGAGCCCGACCTGTGTCCTGCCCTGAGCGGCACTGTCCGGTGTGGATCGCGGCAACGGCGCGAGACTAACTGATTACTCACTGTGCCGAAAGTGCGATCAACTGTATCTCCTGCGTAACTTTCAGCCGAACGGTTATGGCACTATCCGAACGAGATACGCAAGATGGTCAGCGTGTCTGGCCGCCATCGCATGCGTTCAAGTATCCGTGGAGCAGGAGCCGCCGCGGCGGCGACTGCGCTCGTCGTCGTGGTCGGGGGTACCTGGTTCGGTTACCAGCAGTTGGCCGGACCCTCCTGCTCCGGTGAGATCCAGCTGTCGGTGGCCGCCGCTCCCGAACTCGCCCCTGCGGTGCAGAAGGCCTCGGCGCAGTGGGTCGAGGACGGCGCGGCCGTGAGCGGCACCTGCATCGCGGTGAACGTGAGTGCCTCGGAGCCGGTGGACGTGGCGGCCGCGGTCGCCAGCAAGCACGGCGCCACCCTCGCGGGTGTCGGCCAGGCCAGCGGCACGGTGACCACGCCCGACGTCTGGATCCCGGACTCCTCCACCTGGCTGCTGCGGCTGAAGAACAACGGCGCCACCGCCTTCGCTCCGGGCAACGGCGCCTCCGTCGCCCGCAGCCCGGTGGTGGTGGCGATGCCGGAGCCGGTGGCCTCCCGCTTCGGCTGGCCGGAGAAGAAGCTCGGCTGGACCGACCTGCTCAACGCGGTCAGCACCGGCAAGGGCCTGCGCGCCGGGATCGTCGAGCCGACCCAGGACGCCGCCGGCCTCTCCGGCCTGCTCTCCCTGACCGCCGCGGCGAGCGCCTCCGGCGGCGACACCGCGAAGGCGACCACCGGGGCGCTGCGGGCGCTGGCCACCGGCCGTTCCAATCTGCGGCAGGACCTGCTCGCCCGCTTCCCGCGCTCCAACGACCCGACGTCAATCGCCAGCGGGCTCGGCGCCGCCGCGCTCTCCGAGGAAGACGTCATGGCGTACAACAGCACCAAGCCGCCGATCCCGCTGGCCGCGCTCTACCTGGAGCCGGCGCCGATGCCGCTGGACTACCCGTTCGCGGTGCTGCCGGGCATCGAGCCGGCCAAGCAGTCGGCCGCCCGGGTGCTCTTCGAGCTGCTCACCACGCAGGGTTTCAAGAACCGGCTGGCCGCTCAGTCGCTGCGGGCGCCGGACGGCAACTGGGGTGACGGCTTCAAGGCGCCGCAGGGGGCACCCAGCCCGGCCGGTGGTCCGGCGACCGCCCCGCCGGCGGGTGTCGGCGCGGTGGGTGGCCTGGACCCCTTCGCGATAGACCGTGCGGTCTCCGGTTGGTCCATCGCCACCCAGTCCGGTCGGATGCTCGCCGTCGTCGACGTCTCCGGCTCGATGAAGGCGAAGGTGCCCTCCGCGGGCAACGCCACCCGGGAACAGGTCACCGTGGCGGCGGCGAGCAGGGGCCTCGGCCTGTTCGACGACTCCTGGTCGATCGGCCTCTGGACCTTCTCCACCGAGCTGGTGGGCTCGCGGGACTGGCGCGAGCTGGTGCCGATCAAACCGCTCTCCGTCAACCGCGGCCGGCTGGAGCAGGGCCTCGCCGGGATCCGCCCGTCCAGCGGCAACACCGGCCTGTACGACACCGTGCTGGAGGCGTACAAGACGGTGCAGCAGGACTGGGAGCCGGGTCGGGTGAACTCGATCGTGCTCTTCACCGACGGCAAGAACGACGACAAGAACGGCATCTCGCAGGCCTCGCTGATCAGCCAGCTCAAGCAGCTCAACGATGCGGAGCGCCCGGTGCAGGTGGTCATCATCGGCATCGGCAACGAGGTCTCCAAGACCGAGCTCCAGTCGATCACCAATGTCACCGGCGGCGGCACCTTCGTCACCGAGGACCCGAGCAAGATCGGTGACATCTTCCTGAAGGCGATCGCGCTGCGCCCGAACGCGCCGCGCTGAGTCTTCGAACAGTGCGGGGAACCGCCGCGCCGGAGATTTTCCGGTGCGGCGGTTCGCATTTCCGGTGTCCGGGCCGGAAGGCAAAGTGACGGCAATACGTCCGAATCAATCGGCGAGCATCATTGTCAGGCAGGATGTCCGGTACGCTCCGGCGTCGATGTCCCGTCCGGGGCGGTCGTCGGCCGGAGCCGGTGCGCGCGATGTGGGGAGGCTGGGTGACCGCTGCGACGCTGTCCACGCCGGCACGGGTCCCGCGTGCCCCGGCCGGCCCGCCCACCGGCCCGGTCGCCCGGGCCGACCAGCGGGCGTACGTGCGGATCCTGGTGGTGCTCGACACCGCCGTGCTCTCCCTCGCCGTCCTGGTCGGGTACGCCGCCCGCTTCGGTGACCGGGTGCCGGTCGGCTCCGAGATCCCGTACGTGCTGGTGGCCCCCGCCCTGGTGCTCGCCTGGCTGCTCTCGCTGCGGATGCTGCGCTGCTACGACGACCGGGTGCTCGGCTACGGCGCCGACGAGTACCGGCGGGTGAGCACGGCCAGCCTGCGGCTCGCCGGTGGCATCGCCATCGTCGGTTACATCGCCGAGGCTGACGTGTCCCGGGGGTTCCTGGGCATCTCGTTCGCCGTCGGCACCGTGGCGCTGGAGGTGAACCGGTTCGCCGCGCGCAAGCGGCTGCACCGGGCCCGGTACTCCGGTGCCGGCTGGTCCCGCCGGGTGCTGGTGGTCGGCGACACCGCCCACGTGCTGGAACTCGTGCACACCCTGCGCCGCGAGCCGTACGCCGGTTATCAGGTGGTCGGTGCCTGCATCCCGGACGCGCTGCTCGCGCCGGTGCCGCAACGGCTCAGCGACGTGCCGGTGGTCGGCTCGCTGCGCGGCGTGCCCGAGGCGGCCGCCGCGATCGGCGCGGACACGGTCGCCGTCACCGCCTCCGGCGAGCTGACCGCGGCCCGGCTGCGCCGGCTGGGCTGGCAGCTGGAGGGGACCGGAATCGACCTGGTCGTCGCGCCGGCGCTCACCGACGTGGCCGGCCCCCGCATCCACACCCGGCCGGTCGCCGGGCTGCCGCTGATCCACGTCGAGGCGCCCGAGTTCCGGGGCGCCCGCAAGCTCGTCAAGGAGTTCGTCGACCGGGCCGCCGCCGCGCTGGCGCTGCTGCTCCTGCTGCCCCTGGGGGCGGCGGTCGCGCTGGCCATCCGGCTGGACAGCCGGGGCCCGGTGCTGTTCCGGCAGACCCGGGTCGGGCGGGGCGGCCGGGAGTTCGGCGTGCTGAAGTTCCGCACCATGGTGGTCAACGCCGACGATCTCCTGGACGAGCTGGCCGTGCGCAACGAGACCGACGGGCTGATGTTCAAGATGCGCGACGACCCGCGGGTGACCCGGGTCGGGCGGCTGCTGCGCAAGTGGTCCCTGGACGAGCTGCCACAGCTGGTCAACGTGCTGCTGGGGCAGATGAGCCTGGTCGGCCCCCGGCCGCCGCTGCCCTCCGAGGTGGCCCGCTACGACGGCGACGTGGCCCGGCGGCTGCTGGTCAAGCCCGGGATGACCGGGCTCTGGCAGGTCAGCGGTCGCTCCGACCTGAGCTGGGAGGACGGCATCCGGCTCGACCTGTACTACGTCGAGAACTGGTCGCTCGCCGCCGACCTGACCATCCTCTGGAAGACCTTCGGCGCGGTGCTGCGGGGGCGCGGGGCGTACTGACCCCTCAGGGCTGCGGGCCGGTCCAGTCCAGGCAGACCACCACCGCGTCGTCGATCAGGTCACCGGCGACGAACGCCCGCAGGTCGCCCAGGAGCGACCGGACGGCGTCCAGCGGTTCCATCGGCCCGGTACGACGCAGGAACCGGTCCAGCGCCGTCTCCCCGTACCGGACGTTCTGGCCGGTCGCGTCGATCACGCCGTCGCTGAGCACGAAGAGCCGGTCGCCGCGGTGCAGCTCGAAACACTGCTCCTGGTAGTCGGTGCCCTCGAACATGCCGAGCGGGAACTGCTTCTCGAGCACGTGCTCGCTGATCTCCCCGTCGCGCAGTCGCACCAGGCGCGGCGACCCGGCGTCCACCACCGTCAGCTTCCCCGAGGCGAGGTCCAGCTCCATCAGCAGCACGGAGAGGTGCTGCTCGCCCCGGTGCAGGGCGTAGATCGCCTGGTCCGCCAGGGCGGCCTGGTCGGCCAGCCCGAGCCCGGCCCGGCGGGCGTTGCGCAGCGCGTAGGTGGCCAGCGAGGTGAGCAGCGCGGCGGCCACCCCCTCGCCCGACCCGTTGATCGTGGCGAGCCAGACCCGGTGCCCGTCGTCGGACCAGTCGAAGCTGTCGCCGCGCACCGCGTACGCCGGCTCCAACTGACCGGCCAGGCTGAACGACGGGCGGATCCGGCTGCGGCCGGGCAGCAGCTCCCACTGCATCTCGGCGGCGAGGGTGAGCCGGCGGGCCCGGCGGGCCGCCCGGTAGATGTCGGTACCGGCGGAGACTGCGGCGAGTTCGTGCCCGAGGGCGGTGGCGATGGCGGCGAGTTCCTCGACCTGGGCGGGGTCGTCGGCGACCGGGGCCAGGCGCAGCACCCCGCGCCGTTCGCCGCGCATGCCGACCGGGAACCAGCCGACGCCGCCGGCCACGATCGGCTCCTGGTGGTCGAAGCAGCGCCAGGCCGGGTGGCCGGGCTCGGTGATCGGATCCTCGTCACCCAGCGGCAGCAGCACCGAGAGGCGGTAGTCGACCTGGAAGAGTTCGCTCTCCGTGATCCTGAACGTCCGTTCCAGCTCGGCGGTGAGCCGGTCGAGCAGGAGGTCGGCCGGTGCCTCGACCAGCACCCGCCGGGCGTGATCGTCCGGTCCGCTCATCATCACTCCTCCTGACAGGGGCCGACCACCCGGTACTCCGGGTAGTCTCGGGCCCACCATGGCCGACGAACATGGTCCCGCGGGACCGGAACTGAGTATGGCCGCCGAGCTCGACGGCGCGGCGGGTGCCCTGCTGTCGGTGTGGGAGGCGGCGCGGGAGGGCACCACCAGCCGCCTCTCCGCCGCTCAGCTGCGCGCGGTCATGGTGGTGGAGCGGCACGACGGGATCAACCTGCGCCGGCTCGCCACCCTGCTCGACATGCTGCTCTCCTCGGCCAGCCGGCTCTGCGACCGGCTGGTGGCGGCCGGCATGCTGGAGCGGGAGCCGGGGCGCCTCGACCGGCGGGAGATCTCCCTGCACCTGACCCCGGAGGCCCGGGGACTGCTGGCCGAGCTGCGCCGGGACCGGCGGCGGCGGCTGGCCGACGTGCTGGCCGGGATGAGCGACGAGGGCCGCCAGGCCCTGCTGCGGGGAGTTCGCGAGTTCGACCGGGTCGCCCGCGACCTGGAGGAGTCGGCGCCGCCGGTGGTGCCGTGGCAGGGCACCGGAGTCCCGCCCCAGGACAGCGAGATGGGCGACCCGTCGGCGGCCCGTTCCGCCTGATCCTGACCCTCCGGGGGTTGCGGTCACCGCCGGCCGTGGGTCAGCTCCGGGCAGGGCCGGCCGGCCAGCCAACCGGACGGCCGGGCGATGATCCGGCGGACCACCGACCCGGCCCCACCGACCGCGGCCGACGCCGGGCCGAGCGCCGCCGCGCGGACCGTGACCGGCGACCAGGCGGCGGTGAGCACCCGGTCGGTCAGCTCGGCGAGGACCGGGGGGCGCAGCCACGGCGCCAGGGTGGCGTATCCGCCCCCGAGGACCACGGTGTCCAGGTCCAGCAGGTTGACCACGCCGGCCACCGCCACCCCGAGGGCGGTGCCGGCGGCGCGCAGCGCATCGAGGGTGGCCGGGTCGCCCGCCTCGGCGAGGTCGGCCAGCCGGCGCGCCGCGGTGTCCGCCGGCAGGTCCGCCCCGGAGAGTCCGGCCGCGCCGAGGACGGCCTCCTGACCGGCGTACGTCTCCAGGCAGCCCCGCGCGCCGCAGCGGCACCGCGGCCCGGCCGGGTCGACCGGTACGTGGCCCAGCTCGCCGCTCCAGCCCCGGGCGCCCCGGAACAGCGCGCCGTCGAGCACGATCCCGGCCCCGATGCCGATCTCGCCCGAGACGTGCAGGAAGCTGGCCGTCGCCGGGCCGGCGTGCAGCTCACCGAGGGCGGCCAGGTTGGCCTCGTTGTCGACCACCAGCGCCGGCACCCCGTCGACCGGCCCGGCCAGCGGCGGATGCGCGGCGAGCAGGGCGGGAACGTCGACGTCGCGCCAGCCGAGGTTGGGCGCGAGCCGGACCAGGCCGTGGCCGTCGACCAGCCCCGGCACGGCCAGCGTGGCCCCGGCCAGGGTCAGCCCCTCCCGGTCGGCGGCGGCCCGGGCCCGCCCGGCCAGCTCGACCAGCCGGGCGAGCGCGTCGGCGGGGGCGACCGGGCGCAGGTCCGCTCGGCGTACCTCGTGGTGCCGGACGGTGCCGGCGAGGTCGACGACGCAGGCGGCCAGGTAGTCGACGTTGACCTCCAGACCGAGCCCGGCCGGGCCGTCGGTGGCGAGCCGCAGGCCCCGGGCCGGGCGACCCGCTCCGCCGCGCGGCGCGGGGTCGGCCTCGGTGACCAGGCGACCGGTGATCAGGTCGTCCACCACGGCCGAGACGGTGGCCCGGGTGAGGCCGGTCTGGCCGGCGATGCCGGCCCGCGATGGTGGCTGGTCGGCGCCGGCGATCCGCCCGAGCACGACGGCGAGGTTGAGCTCGCGCAGGCTGCCCTGCCGGACCGCGCCCGCGGTGCTGGTGCTGGTCACCCCTTGACAGTGCCACAGCACGGTCATTTAATCCATCCATTGAACAAATTGCGGACACCACCGGAGGTCTGCCATGGCACCCCGTCCCACCCCCGCCGACAAGTTCTCCTTCGGGCTCTGGACGGTGGGCTGGCAGGCCCGCGACCCGTTCGGCGACGCCACCCGCGCTGAGCTGGACCCGGTGGAGGCGGTGCACCGTCTCGCCGAGCTGGGCGCGTACGGGATCACCTTCCACGACGACGACCTGGTCCCCTTCGGCGCGGACGCCGCCGCCCGCGAGGCCCACCTGACCCGGTTCCGCAAGGCGCTCGACGAGACCGGCCTGGTCGTCCCGATGGTCACCACCAACCTCTTCACCCACCCCGTCTTCAAGGACGGCGGATTCACCAGCAACGACCGGGACGTCCGCCGGTACGCGCTGCGCAAGGTGCTGCGCAACGTCGATCTCGCCGCCGAGCTGGGCGCCCGCACCTTCGTGATGTGGGGCGGCCGGGAGGGCGCCGAGTACGACCTGGCCAAGGACGTCCGGGCGGCGCTGGAGCGCTACCGCGAGGCGGTCGACCTGCTCTGCCAGTACGTCGTGGACTCCGGCTACGACCTGCGCTTCGCCATCGAGCCCAAGCCCAACGAGCCGCGCGGCGACATCCTGCTGCCCACCATCGGGCACGCGCTGGCGTTCATCTCCACCCTGGCCCACCCGGACCGGGTCGGTCTCAACCCGGAGGTCGGGCACGAGCAGATGGCCGGGCTGAACTTCGCGCACGGCATCGCGCAGGCGCTCTGGCAGGGCAAACTGTTCCACATCGACCTCAACGGCCAGCGGAGCATCAAGTACGACCAGGACCTGGTCTTCGGCCACGGTGACCTGCTCAACGCCTTCGCCCTGGTCGACCTGCTGGAGCACGGCGGCCCGGACGGCGGACCCGCGTACGACGGGCCCCGGCACTTCGACTACAAGCCCTCGCGCACCGAGGACTTCGCCGGCGTGTGGGCCTCGGCGGAGGCGAACATGCGCACGTACCTGCTGCTCAAGGAGCGGGCCGCGGCGTTCCGGGCCGACCCGGAGGTGGCCGAGGCACTGGCCGCCAGCAAGGTCGCCGAGCTGTCCACCCCGACGCTGAACCCGGGGGAGGGGTACGCCGAACTGCTCGCCGACTCCTCCGCGTTCGAGGACGTCGACGTCGACGCGGTCGCGGCGCGGGGCTTCGGCTTCGTCCGGCTCAACCAGCTCGCCGTCGAGCACCTGCTCGGCGCGCGCTGAGGCGGGCCGCCGTGCCGCTCGTCGCCGGAATCGACTCGTCCACCCAGTCCTGCAAGGTCGTGATCCGGGACGCGGCCACCGGTGCCCTGGTCCGGCAGGGCCGGGCGCCGCACCCGGACGGCACCGAGGTCGATCCGCGGGCCTGGTGGGACGCGCTGCGCGCGGCGGTGGACGCCGCCGGCGGGCTGGCCGACGTCGCGGCGGTCTCGGTCGCCGGTCAGCAGCACGGCATGGTCTGCCTGGACGAGGCGGGCGAGGTGGTCCGGCCCGCCCTGCTCTGGAACGACACCCGCTCCGCCGACGCGGCCCGGGACCTCGTCGACGAGGTCGGCGGCGCGGTGGCGGGCCGCCGCTTCTGGGCGGAGGCGGTGGGCAGCGTGCCGGTGGCGAGCTTCACCGGCACCAAGCTGCGCTGGCTGGCCCGGCACGAGCCGGAGCGGGCGGCCCGGGTCGCGGCCGTCTGCCTGCCCCACGACTGGCTCACCTGGCGGCTGGCCGGCGCGCCCGGGCTGGCCGCGCTGCGCACCGACCGGGGCGACGCCAGCGGCACCGGCTACTGGTCGCCCCGCACCGGCGAGTACCGCCTCGACCTGCTGGAACAGGCCTTCGGGCGGGTGCTGGCGGTGCCGACGGTGCTCGGCCCGGCCGAGGCCGCCGGCGTCCTGGACCCGGCCACGCTGGGCGGCCCCGCGTCCGCAGCCGGGACCGGCGCGGCCGGCGGCTCCGGGGTCGGCCCGTCGGGTGCCGCCCCCGGCGGAATCGTGCTCGGCCCGGGCACCGGGGACAACGCGGCCGCCGCCCTCGGCGTCGGCGCCGGACCCGGCGACGTGGTCGTCTCGATCGGCACCTCCGGCACCGTGTTCAGCGTGGCCGACGTGCCGGCCGCCGACCCGGGCGGCGCCGTCGCCGGGTTCGCCGACGCCACCGGCCGGTACCTGCCGCTGGTCTGCACCCTCAACGCCGCCCGGGTGCTGGACGCCGCCGCCGCGCTGCTCCGGGTCGGCCTCGACGAGCTGAGCGAGCTGGCACTGTCCGCCCCACCCGGCGCGGACGGGCTGGTCATGATCCCCTACCTGGAAGGGGAGCGGACGCCCGACCGGCCGCTGTCCACCGGCGCGCTGCACGGCCTCACCCTGCGTACCGCCACGCCGGCGCACCTGGCCCGGGCCGCCGTCGAGGGGATGCTCTGCGCGCTCGCCGACGGGCTCGACGCGCTCACCGCCCAGGGCGCCGACGTCCGGCGGGTGATCCTGGTCGGTGGCGGGGCCCGCTCGGCGGCCGTGCGCCGGATCGCCCCGCAGGTCTTCGGCCGGCCGGTGGTGCTGCCCCCGCCCGGCGAGTACGTCGCCGACGGGGCCGCTCGCCAGGCCGCCTGGGTCGCCCTGGGCGGCGCGGCGCCACCGCAGTGGGCCGATGCCGGCACCCGGGAGTACGACGCCGAGCCCGTCCCCGCCGTCCGGGAGCGGTACGCCCAGGCCCGGGACCGGACCGTCGACCGGACGCCGGGCTGAGCGGGCGGGGCCGACCCCGGTGACGCGGCCGTGACCGCGTCCTGATTGGCTGCCGCACATGACCTTGACCACGGGTGGGGCGGCGCGGACCTGGGGCGGCGGCACGGCGCACCGGTTCTACAGCGTCGTGGTCTTCGTGGTCCTCGCCTCGCTGGACAACGTGGCGATCGGCCTGGTCCCGCCCCTGTACGGGCCGATCTCCGGGGCGCTGGGCGTGCCGCAGCGGCTGCTCGGGCTGGTCACCGCGGTCAGCTTCCTGGTCAGCGCGGTGGCGGCGGTGGCCTGGGCGTACGTGGGGGACCGGACGAACCGCAAGCCGCTGCTCATGGTCGGCACCCTGATCTGGGCGGCCGGCACCGGCGGCAGCGCGCTCGCCCAGGACTACCCGACCTTCCTGGCCGCACAACTGGTGGCCGCGGTCGGGCTCGGCGCGGTCGGCTCGGTCGGGTTCTCCGTGGTCACCGACCTGATCTCGCCCCGCCGCCGGGGGCTGGTGATGAGCTTCTGGGGGCTGTCGCAGGGGGTGGGGACGCTGGCCGGCACGCTCACCGGCGGCCTGCTGGGAGCCACCGACTGGCGGCGTCCGTTCCTGGCGCTCACCGTGGTCGGGCTGGGCGCCACCCTGGCCTATCTCTTCACGTACGACATCCGGCGCGGGCAGAGCGAGCCCGAGCTGGCCGGCGCGCTGAACGCCGGTGCCGAGTACGACTACCGGATCACCCGCGCCGACCTGCCCCGGATCCTGCACCGGCGGACCAACCGGTGGCTGATCCTGCAGGGCCTGACCGCGCAGGCGGCGTTCGGCTCGCTGGTCTGGCTGCCGGTGCTCTTCGCCCAACGGGCCGAGGCCCAGGGCTACTCGTCGGCGACCGCGGTCGTGGTGGGCAGCGTCTTCGCCACGCTGTTCCAGCTCGGCGGGGTGTTCTCCATCGTCGGCGGGCTGGCCGGCGACGTGCTGCAACGGCGTACCCCGAGGGGACGGGCCCTGGTCGCGGCGGTGGGCATCCTCGCGGCCGTGCCGTTCTACCTGGCCCTCTTCTTCGTGCCGATCCGCATCGTGGTGCCCGACGACGCGGGCGGCGGGGCGGTGGTCCGGGCGGTGCTGGCCAGCGTGCTGACCGAGCCGACGGTCGGGCTGAGCCTGCTCGCCGCCGTGGTCGCGCTGGCGCTGACCTCGGCGAACTCGCCGAACTGGTTCGCCCTGATCGCCGACGTCAACCCGCCCGAGCACCGGGGCACCGTCTACAGCCTGGGCAACCTGCTCAACGGGGTGGGCCGGGCGGCCGGCAACGGCCTGGTCGGGGTCGCCTTCCACGCCCTACGGGCGGCCTTCCCGCCGCCGCTGAACTACGCCGTCGGGCTGGCCGTCTTCCAGCTCTTCTTCATCCCCACCGGGTGGATGTACTGGCGCGCCTCCCGCTCCTCGCCCGAGGACATCCAGGCGGTGCACGACCTGCTGCACGCCCGCGCCGACCGCCTCTGACCGATCGCCGCCGGGCCGAGCCTGCCACGCCTCGGGGCCGAGGTGGTCGCCGAACATCAGCACGGTGGCCCCGGGCCGCGTCGGGCGGCGCCGGGCCGCGCCGGCTGGGCCAGTTCGGTTCGGGCCGCGCCGGGCCGCGCCGGGCCGGGCCGGGTCGGGCTGCGCCGGGTGGGTCGCTGCCGCGCCGGGTCGGCTTAGCGGCGCTTGGCGCTGGGGCTGAGCCGGCGGATCTACCGGGCCGGGTGCCCCCAGGACGCTATGGACCTGATGTCGTAAACGATTCAGGCCGGCCTGATGTCGGAAGCGAGGCAGACCCCATCCACCCCGGGACGGCGCGACACGTCCGGCGGCGTGCCCCGGGACACGACCCGCCGTGGAACCGGCGCCCGTTCGGCCCGCCCGGCGCCCACCTGCACCAGCCGGCCGCCGGTACCGAGCCAGGGTGCGTCGGCGCGGCGCCTCTGCATCGCGTGCGCCGCCGCGATCGCGACGCGCACACCTGTCCCCGTCACCGACGGGGTTGCGCAAGGGCTCCTCGCCCCGTCCACTGTGGCGGGACGAGGGGCCCGTGCCGGTGCGCTGCGGGGTTGGGAAGCAGGGCTGAGTCGTTGACGACATCAGGTCCGTAGCGAACCAACCGGGTGCTGGGTGGACCGGGTGGAGACACGGCAGTGCCCGTGGCCGCCGTGCCCGAGGCGCCGTGCCATGCCCGAGCCACCCCGCCATACCCGAGGCGCCGCGCTGTGCCCGAGCTACCCCGCCGTGCCCGAGCCGCCGTGCCCCGACGTACCCGAGATCGGTGTGCCGGGCGACGAGGCACCAACCCCGCCGACGCCGACAGGCGACGGCCGCCGGTCCTGCCCGAGCCGGCCAGCCGGCCCGCCGGCCCCGCGGATGAGCGCGGGGCCGGCGGGTTCCAGCGGGTGGTCAGGCGCGGACCCAGACCGTCACGTCGGTGGGGACCCGGCCGTCGGCGTCCAGCGGGGCGCTGCTGTGCAGCACCTCCCCGGCCGGTGGCGGGACGGCCGCTGAGCCGAAGTTGGTCAGCACGGTGAGCCCGCCGTTGCGGAAGGCCAGCACCTCGTCGCCGGAGGAGAGCCACCTCAGCGGGCCCCGGGCCAGTCCGTGCTCGCGCCGCAGCCGCAGCGCCGTCCGGTACATCTCGTACGTCGAGCCGGGCACCCCGCGCTGCCGGTCGAGGGCGTACTCGGCCCACAGCGGCGGCTGGGGCAGCCAGCTGGCGTCGGTCGGCCCGAAGCCGTACGACGGGGCGTCGGCCTCCCACGGGATCGGCACCCGGCAGCCGTCGCGGCCGCGCTGGGTGTGGCCGCTGCGCTCCCAGGTCGGGTCCTGCCGGACCTCGTCCGGCAGCGTGGTGTGCTCCGGCAGCCCCAGCTCCTCACCCTGGTAGAGGTAGGCGCTGCCGGGCAGGGCCAGCATCAGCAGGCTGGCGGCGCGGGCCCGGCGCAGGCCGAGCGCGGCGTCCGGCTGCGGGTCGCCGATGCCGATGCCGTTCGGCCGACCGCCGCCGATGGTCAGGCCGAGCCGGGAGGCGTGCCGCACCACGTCGTGGTTGGAGAGCACCCAGGTGGTCGGCGCGCCGACGCTGTCGGTGGCCTCCAGCGAGCGGGTGATCACCGCGTACTGGGCGGGCGCGGTCCACGAGGCGAGCAGGTACTCGAAGTTGAACGCCTGGTGCATCTCGTCCGGGCGGACGTAGCGGGCCAGCCGCTCCGCCGGCTCCACCCACGCCTCGGCGACCAGGACCCGCTCGCCCGGGTACGAGTCGAGCAGCCGGCGCCACTCCCGGTAGATCTCGTGCACGCCGTCCTGGTCCCACATCGGGGGCCGCGGCTTCGCCACCTCGCTGCCGGAGAGGATCTCCTGCGGCTCCTGCCAGTCGGCCAGGTCGGCCTGCTTGATCAGGCCGTGCGCCACGTCGACCCGGAAGCCGTCCACGCCGCGGTCCAGCCAGAACCGAAGCACGTCCAGGAACTCCTCGCGGACCTCCGGGTTGTCCCAGTTCAGGTCGGGCTGGCCGGTGTCGAACAGGTGCAGGTACCACTGGCCGGGCCGGCCGTCGGGGTCGGTGACCCGGGTCCAGGCGGGGCCGCCGAAGACGCTCTGCCAGTCGTTCGGGGGCTGGTCGCCGTCCGGGCCGAGACCGTCCCGGAAGATGTAGCGGGCCCGCTCCGGGCTGCCCGGGGCGGCGGCCAGGGCGGCGGTGAACCACCGGTGCGCCGAGGAGGTGTGGTTGGGCACCAGGTCGACGATCACCCGCAGGCCCTTGGCGCGGGCCTCGGCGATCAGCTTGTCGGCGTCCTCGAGCCGCCCGAAGAGCGGGTCGACGTCCCGGTAGTCGGCCACGTCGTACCCGGCGTCGGCCTGCGGCGACGGGTAGAACGGCGACAGCCAGACGGCGTCCACGCCCAGCTCGGCGAGGTGGCCGAGCCGGGCGGTGATGCCCGGCAGGTCACCGACGCCGTCGCCGTCGGAGTCGGCGAACGAGCGCGGGTAGATCTGGTAGATGACGGCCTCGGTCCACCACCCGGTGGCCGGGCCACCGGACTGTTCCTGCTGCCTCGCGTCGGTGTTCAGAGCCTTCTCCCTGTGTCGAGCCGTGGTGCGGTCGAATCCGTTCAGTGTGCCCGCGGTGGCGCGGTCGATTCACGCACCACCAGCCGAGTGGGCAGGATCACCGGAGGGGTCGGTGGGTCGTCCGGGCCCCCGCCGACCCGCTGGTCGGGGACCCGGCCGGCGTACGGGCCGGTGGTGCGGGTGCCGAGGGGGTCGAGCAGCAGCCGGGCGGCGAGCCGGCCCTGCTCGGCGGCGGGCTGGGCGATGGTGCTGAGCCCGAGCACGCTGGCCAGGTCGTGGTCGTCGACGCCGATCACACTGACGTCCTGCGGCACCCGCAGCCCGGCGTCGCGCAGCGCGGTGATCGCGCCCATCGCCATCTCGTCGCAGGCGGCGAAGATCGCGGTGGGCGGCTCGCCCCGGGTGAGCAGTTCGGCGGTGGCCCGGTTGCCGCCGTCGATGGTGAACTGCGACTCGACGTCGAGGCTGGGGTCGGGGCGGATCCCGGCCGCCCGCAGCGCCTCCCGGTAGCCCCGGCGCCGGTCGAGGTGGGTGGTGAAGGCCAGTTCGTCGTCGGGGTCGCCGGAGATGTGGGCGATCCGGCGGTGCCCCAGGTCGAGCAGGTGCCGGGTGGCGGTGCGGGCGGCGGCCACGTCGTCGATCCGGACGCAGGGCCAGCCGGGCACCACGGTGCCGGAGCTGATGGTGATCCCGGGCAGGTCCAGCGCGCCCAGCGCGGTCAGGTCGGCCGGCCGCAGGGGCGTGGCGACCAGCATGATGGCGTCGACGCGCTTGTGCAGGTTGGCGTTGCGCAGCACCCGCTGCCGGATCTGCTCCCGGCCGCCCAGGTTGTACAGGAGCAGGTCGTACCCGGCCTGGTGGAGGAACTCCTCGACCGCCTCCACGACGGTGCCGAAGAACCAGCGGGTGATCCGGGGGACCACCACGGCCACCGTCCCGGTCCGGCCGCCGGCCAGCCGCGAGGCGCTCGGCGAGACGGCGTACTGGAGCTGCTCGGCGGCGGCGAGCACCCGGCGGCGCGTCGCGGCCGACACCGTGGGCAGGCCGCGCAGCGCCCGGGAGACGGTGGCCGTCGAGACCCCGGCGAGTCGGGCGACGTCATCAATCTTCGTCATGGTGTTCCCCCGCTCCGCGCCCGGCACCGCCGCCGCCCGCCCGGCGGGCGGCGGCGGTACGAGGCCTCAGCCCTTGACGCTGCCGGCGAGCAGGCCGCGGACGAAGTAGCGCTGCAGGGACAGGAACACGATCAGCGGTACGACGATCGAGACGAACGCGCCCGCCGTCAGCCGCTGCCACTCGTTGCCCCGGGTGCCGGCCATCTCGGCCAGCCGGACGGTCAGCGGGGCGGTCTCGTTGCCACCCCCGGCGAAGATCAGCGCGACCAGCAGGTCGTTCCAGACCCAGAGGAACTGGAAGATGCCGAAGGCCGCCAGGGCCGGGGTGATCAGCGGCAGGACGATGGTGCGGAAGATCTTGGGGTGGG
This sequence comes from Micromonospora sp. CPCC 206171, assembly GCF_036906755.1. Taxonomy (NCBI): domain Bacteria; kingdom Bacillati; phylum Actinomycetota; class Actinomycetes; order Micromonosporales; family Micromonosporaceae; genus Micromonospora; species Micromonospora sp. CPCC 206171. Next base: position 57,975 of record NZ_JBAKHT010000010.1, read on the forward strand.
TGGCCCCGTCGACCCGGGCCGCCTCCATCAGGTCCCTGGGCAGCTGCGAGATGAAGTTGTGCAGCAGGAACACCGCGAAGGGGAGCGCGAAGCAGGTGTGCGCGAACCACACCTGGGCGAACTTCTGCTCGTCCACCAGGTCCCAGGCCGGCATCAGGGTGACGCCGGCGACGGTGACGCCGGTGGAGAAGAACTTGAGCAGCGGGACCAGCGCCATCTGCAGCGGGACGATCTGCAACGCGAAGATCGCGATGTAGAGCCAGTCCCGGCCCTTGAAGTTGATCCAGGCCAGCGCGTACGCGGCGAGCGAGGCGAAGGCGAGCGGGAACAGCACCGAGGGGATGGTGATGGCCAGCGAGTTGATGAAGTAGCTGGCGAGCTGACCCGAGGAGGACGAGCTGCCGAAGAGCACCTCCTGGTAGTTCTCCAGGGTGAACTGCGGGTTGGTGAAGAACGTCCACCAGCCCGTGCTCTTGATCTCGTCCTCCGGCCGGAACGAGGACACGAAGAGGCCGAAGGTCGGGATCGTCCAGAGCAGCGCGATGACGATCGAGATCAGCGTGGCCGTACGACTGTTCAGCCGCTTGCGGACGCGTCCGGCGGTGGTGGTCTTCCCGGTGGCCTGGGTGCCGGCCGGGACCGTGGGCGTGGCGGTGCTCATCTCAGCCCTCCCGCTGCTGACGCAGGTTGCGGATCTGGTAGATCACGATCGGGACCACCAGGATGAACAGGAAGACGGCCAGCGCCGAGCCCTGCCCGTTCTGGCCGTACCGGAACGCCTGGTTGTACATCTCGTTGGCGATCACGCTGGTGTCGTAGTTGCCGTTGGTCGCGGTCCGGACGATGTCGAAGACCTTGAGGGTGGCGATCGACAGCGTCACCACCACCACGATCAGCGCGGGCCGGATGCTCGGCATGGTGATCTGCCAGAACATCTGCCAGGGGGTGACCCCGTCGAGGCGGGCGGCCTCCACGATGTCCGCCGGGATCGCCTTGATCGCGGCGGAGAGCACCACCATCGCGAAGCCGGCCTGGATCCACACCATGATCACGATCAGCAGCAGCGTGTTCAGCGGGGACTCCAGCAGCCACTGCTTCGGCTCGCCGCCGAGGCTGACCACGATCTGGTTCAGCAGGCCGATCTGCTCCTGGCCCTCGCCGCGGTAGGCGTAGACGAACTTCCAGATGATGCTGGCGCCGACGAACGAGATCGCCATCGGCAGGAAGATCAGCGACTTGGCGACCGCCTCGAACCTGGCCTTGTCGACCATCACCGCGTAGAGCAGGCCGAACGAGGTGGCCACCAGCGGGACCAGCAGCACCCAGACCAGGGTGTTGAGCAGGACCCGGACGATCGAGTCCTCGGAGAACATCCAACCGTAGTTGCGCAGGCCCACCCAGTCGTTGCTGCCGGCGTCCATGAAGGAGAGCAGCGTGGTCCGGATCGCCGGCACCACCAGCCCGATGGCGAGCAGCAGCAGCGTCGGCAGCAGGAAGAACAGGGCGAACAGCCCCTCCCGCGGCTTTCGTCGGCGGGGCAGTGGGGCCCCGCTCGCCGAGGCGGCGACCAGTTGCGCCTCCCGGCGGCGGGCGAACCAGGCGGGGACCACGTCGAGCAGCAGGAGCAGCCCGCCCACCACCACGACGAAGGCGAGCAGGCCGTACCCCAGCATGAAGAACTTGGGCTGTTCCTCCAGCCAGTCCATCGACCCTCCTTCAAGGGCTCGGTTGCGGGGGTGGCCCGGTCCGCGACGCGGACCGGGCCACCAACTCAGATCACTTCCAGCTGCCCTCGATGCCGTTGAGGACGGTCGCGGTGTCCTTGCCGTTGACCCAGTCGGTCATGCCCTTCCAGAAGGTGCCCGCGCCGACCGCGGCCGGCATCAGGTCCGAGCCGTCGAAACGGAACACGGTCTTCGGGTCCTGGAGGATGCCGACGGAGAGCTTGTCCACCGGGTTCGGCACGTTGGCCAGGTCGAGCTTCTTGTTCGCCGACAGCCAGTCGCCGATCTTGGCGCGGCTGTTGACGTACTCGCCGGAGGCCAGGTAGGTCTGCACCGCCTGGACCTCGGGACGGTCGGCGAAGCCCGCGACGAACTCGCCGGCACCCAGCACCGGCTTGCCCTTGGCCGGGTCGATGGCCGGGAAGTAGAAGGCGAAGACGTCGCCGTCCTCGGCCACCTTGGTGCCCTGCGGCCACTGGTTGGCGTAGAAGGACGCCTGGCGGTGCAGCGCGCACTTGCCGGTGGTGATCGGGACGCCCGCCTCCTGGAAGGAGGTGGTGGCGATGCTCTTCACCCCGCCGAAGCCGCCGTTGACGTACTTCTCGTTCTTGAGGATGGTGCCGGCCTTGTTCACCGCGTCAGCGACCTTCGGGTCGTTGAACGGGATGCCGTGGGTGGTCCACTGGTCGTAGACCTCCGGACCCTGGGTCCGGAGCATGACGTCCTCGATCCAGTCGGTGGCCGGCCAGCCGGTGGCGTCACCGGACTCGATGCCGGCGCACCACGGCTTGGTGCCGCTGGCCGCGATCGTGTCGCTGAGCTTGATCAGGTCGTCCCAGGTGGTCGGAACCTGCCAGCCCTTCTCCTTGAAGGTCTTCGGCGAGTACCACACGTACGACTTGACGTTGGAGCCGAGCGGAACGCCGTAGAGCTTGCCGTCGACGGTGCTGTACTTCAGCCAGTCGGGGGTGAAGTTCTGCTCGGCCAGCGCCTTGGTGTCCGCGCCGACCGTCTTGACCTTGCCCGCGTCGACGAACCGCTTGAGCAGACCCGGCTGGGGGATGAAGGCCAGGTCGGGGGCGTTGCCACCGTCGACGCGGACGCCGAGCTGGGCCTCGAACTCGCCGCTGCCCTCGTGGTCGATCGTGATGCCGGTGCAGTCCTCGAACTGCTTCCAGGACTGCTCCAGGCGGTCGGCCTCGATGTCCCGGATCGACGAGTAGATCGTGACCTTCTTGCCGTCGTGGCCCTGGTACTTCTCATATGCGGCGCACTCGGGGGAGCTCGCCTTGTCGCTCTTCTTGTCGTTGCCGGTGCCGCAGGCGGTGGCGCCGAGCGCCAGCCCCAGTACGCCGGCGATCGCGAGAGCCTGGCGTGATCTGGCAAACGCCATGCCGTTCTCCTTCCTTGCCGGCGCGTGGAGGAGTCGAAGCCGCGCCGGTCCGATGGTCGTCTCCACATGTAAGCGCTTGCATCACCTCCGGTCCAGCCCTGGCCGGACACGGCCCGGTAACAATCCCGAAACCCGCCCACCGGCTGTGGGCACGCTCCCGCGCAGTAGCCGCGACCTGCACCGCGCGCCACTTCCCATCGATGGAGGTTTCTGCCACGCTGTGCCCAGCAGATTGAAGAATCTCAACATTGGAGGTGCTGGATGCGTAGACGGTGGTGGAGTCTCGCCGCGGCCGCGCTGCTCGCCTCGGTGGCCCTGGTGGCCCCGGCGAGCCCCGCGCTGGCCGCGCCGACGTTCAAGGTGCCGTTCCCCTGCGGCCAGTCCTGGTCCGGGCAGACCCGGTCCGACCACAGCCCGGCGTACGCGATCGACTTCAACCGCACCGACGACCTCGGCGACCCGGTGGTGGCCAGCGCCCCCGGCACCGTCGACCGGGTCACCGACCTCGGCGGCACCAGCTACGGCAAGTACGTCCGGATCGACCACGGCGGCGGCTACACCACCTACTACGCCCACCTCAACGGCTTCAACGTCTCGGTCGGCCAGACCGTCGGCTACGGCAAGGTGATCGGCTGGGTGGGCAGCACCGGCGGCTCCACCGGGCCGCACCTGCACTACGAGCAGCGGCTCAACGGCAACGACATCCAGGTGCGGTTCAACGGCGCGCTGGCGCTCTACTGGGGCACCAAGAGCTACAGCAGCGACAACGCCTGCTCCGGCGGCACCGCCTCCGGCACGGTCAACACCGCCGGCGCGGACCTGACGGTGCGCTCCGGCCCCGGCACCGGCTACAGCGCGGTCGGCTCGGTCGCCGACGGCGCCACGGTGACCATCTACTGCCAGACCACCGGCACCACGGTCACCGGCACGTACGGCACCAGCTCGATCTGGGACCGGATCGGCTCCGGCCGGTTCATCTCCGACGCGTACGTCTACACCGGCTACGACGGCTGGATCCCGAACGTGCCGCGCTGTTGACGCGCGCGGACGCGTGGCGGGGCTCCGGCCGGGCCGGGGCCCCGCCACGTCGGGTCAGCCCGCCGACAGACCCCGGACGCACAGCGCCGGGGTCGTCGCTCCCGGATCTCCAGGTCTGGGAGGACGGAGATTCCGGAAGCGACGACCCCGGCGGGTCCGGTGACGCGAAACCAGCGTCAATTGAAGATGCTGACACCACCCGGGCCGACCAGCAGGCCCACCACGATGAGGACGACGCCCCACAGGATCTGCCGGCGGAACAGCGCGAGAATGCCGGCGACCACGAGTACGACTGCGAGAATCCAGAGAATCAGCTCCATGGCGGCTGAATACCCGCCTCTCCGATCCCGGAAACCTGGGAGATCATTCGAGGTGATCGCCCAGGTGGAAGATGCTGTACGCCTGCTTGATCACGGGGTGTGCGACGTTGCGGACGCGGACCCCGCCGGGGGTGGTGCCCCGCTCGGTGCCCGCGTGGGCGTGCCCGTGCAGGGCCAGTGCGGTCGGTGCCGAGTCGATCGCCTGACCCAGCTGGTACGACCCCAGGAACGGATAGATCTCCAGCGGCTCGCCGGCGAGCGTGTCCGGCACGGGGGAGTAGTGGGTGAGCGCGACCAGCAACTCGCAGTCCAGCTCCCGCAGCGCCTTGCCCAGCGCCTCGGCGCTCTCGTTGGTCGTCCGGACGAAGGCCTTCATCTCCGGCTCCCCGAAGTCGCTGGCGCACCGGCCGGCGAAGCCACCGCCGAAGCCCTTGACCCCGGCCACGCCGAGCCGGCCGGCGGCGCACTCCACCACCGTGCCCGTCCCCTCCAGCACGGTGATCCCGGCGTCCTGGAGCACCTTGACCACCTGCGGCACCTGGTCGCACTGGTGGTCGTGGTTGCCGAGCACGGTGATCACCGGTACCCCGAGCCCGCCGAACTCCCGCGCCACGCAGCGCGCCTCGGACTCGGTGCCGTGCCGGGTCAGGTCCCCGGCGAGCAGCAGCACGTCGGCGCAGTCCGGCAGCTCCTCCAGGGCCGGGCGGAACCGGCCGACCACGTCCTCGTCCACGTGCACGTCGCCGACGGCGGCGATCCGGATCATCGTCGGACCCTCCTCACGGCAGCTCCTCGACCTGGGTGGGCGCCTGCGCGCGGATCACCCCGATGTCGCTGGTGATCGGCAGGTCCGGGAAGCGCTCCGAGACCCGCCGGAGGATCTCCTCCCGCCGGTGCGGGGTCTCCACCTCGCCGTAGAGGACCAGGCCGCGTTCCCGGTGGACCACGGTGATTCCCTGCTCGGCGACGTCCGGATCCTCGGCGAGCAGCCGGTGGATCTCCGCCTCGACGTACTCGTCCGGCGGGCCGGCGCCATGCTCGGTCACGGTGTCTCCTCTCCCTCGGGGGTGCGGGCGTACGGCACGGGCATGCCGCCGTACGGCACCACGTCGAGCCGGTCCAGCAGCACCAGGAACGCCTCGGCGTACGGCGAGTGCCGCGTCTCCTTCCGTACCCGTTCCCAGTCGATCTGTTCCCGCAGCGAGCGGGCCAGCGGCAGGCCGCGGGCGAAGTCGCAGTAGTGCTGCGAGAAGCTGAGCAGCTTGTGCACCATCAGCCGGGTCGCCGACAGCACCGGCATGTGGATGGCGTCCACCGGGCGCACCACGGTGTCGGCGAAGGTCTCCTCGGTCACCGGGGTCTCGATCGGTCGGTGGATCAGGTCCACCATCCGCCCCTCGTCGTAGACCTTGACCAGCCAGTCCTCCGGGGGACGCTCGGCGGTGAAGCCCTCGGCGACCAGCGCCTCCAGCGCCCGTTCGATGTCCTCCTCGCGGAGCAGGAAGTCCACGTCGTGCTCGCTGGAGTGGCCGCCGTGCGCGTAGACGGCGAAGCTGCCGCCGAGGGCGAAGGGGATGTCGTTCTGCTTGAGCACGGCGGCGACCCGCTTGAGGGTGTGCAACAGGCTCTCGTCCCCGCGCTCGGCCATCTGGTTCTCCCGTCGTCGTGAAGGTGGACAGGCGGTCGGAAATGACGTTGCGTACCCGGCCCGCCCGCCACCCACACCTGGGCGGGGATCAGAGACTGGTCACCGGGCCACCAATCGGGCAAACCGCCGGGACGCGAGCGCCGGTCGGATAACCTTTCCAGGGTGGCCAGATCACTGCGGGCGACCGGCGGCACGGCCCGACTTCGCCGCGTCGCCCTGATCGGCATCGACGGCTCGGGCAAGACGACCCAGGCGCACCGGCTCGCCGACACGCTCACCGCGGCCGGCCGGCCCGCCACCTACCACCGCAACGCCGGCGGCCGGCGCTGGCTCGGCCGACTCGCCAACCGGCTCGGCCGCCCCGACGCGCAGCGCCTGGTGGGGCGCAACGGCGTGCTCGCCGTGGAGTCGGTGCTGCGCTGGCTGGCGATCGCCGCCGCGCTGCTGAGCTGCCTGGTGACCGGCCGCACGGCCGTGATGGACCGCTACTCCGCCTGCCAGTACGCCAGCATCCGGGCGCACGGCGGGCAGCGCTGGGAGCGGCTGGCCCGGGTCGGCTACCGACTCTTCCCGGCCCCGCAGGTCACCTTCCTGCTCACCGTGGACCCGGCGGAGGCGTACCGGCGGATCGAGCGGCGCGGCGACGACCACGAGACGATGGGCTGGCTGACCGCCGCCGACACGGCGTACCGCACCCTGCCCGAGTACCCGAGCTTCGTGCTGATCGACGCCGGCGGCGCGCCGGAGGACGTGGCGCGGCGCATCCGCGCCCACCTGGCGGCCTGGCTACCGCCCGAGGCCGGCCCGCCGGTCGTCGACGCGTCGGCTGCCGACGTGCCGGTCGCCGCGGCGATCCGGGCGCGGTCGCCCGTTCAGGCCCGCCCGTAGACCGGGACGGCCGCCCCGCTGGTCGGCGCGGAATCGTCCGAGGCGAGGAAGCGGACCACCGGGGCGATCTCGGCCGGGGTCACCCAGCGGCGGTGATCGGCGCCCGGCTGGGCGGCCCGGTTCGCCGGGGTGTCGATCACGCTGGGCAGCACCGTGTTGCAGCGGACGCCGGAGGCCCGGTACTCGACCGCCACCGCGTTGGCGAAGGCGAGCACGGCCGCCTTGGCGGTGGCGTACCCGGCCGCCCCGGGGAACGGCGCGAGCGCGGCCCGGGACGAGACGCAGACCACCGCGCCGCCGCCGGCCGCGATCAGGTGCGGTAGCGCCGCCTGGGTGACCAGGTAGGTGGGCCGCAGGTTGATCGAGAGCATCCGCTCGAACTCCTCGACCGGGGTCTCGTGCACCCGGCCGCCGCTGGCGTACCCACCGACCAGGTTGACCACCGCGCGCAGCGGCGCGGCGGGGTCGTCGGCGGCGGCCCGCACGGCCCGCTCGACGCCCGCCGGGTCCATCAGGTCCGCGGTCACCCGGACCGGCCCGGACGCCGCCGGCCCCGGCCCGGTGCCGCTCTCCCGCTGGGGTACGACCACCCGCCAGCCCGCCTGGACGAAGGCGGCGGTGACCGCCCCGCCGAGTCCGCCCGTTCCTCCGGTGACCAGCACGCTGCGATCCGCCATGCGGGACACCGTAGCGTGGGGTTCGACGGCGACGGATGGGAGCGTCATGCTGCGGTGACAAAGCATACGCTGCCGGAACGTGACGCGCGCGGGGGATACTTGTGTCGGATACGCGCGGTGATGGTTGACGGGCCACCGTTTATGAAAGTAAGTTTCATCCGTGGCGAAGAGTACGAAGATTTCTGCGAGTCACGAGCCGGGTGGGCTGATCGTCCACATCAGCGGCCTGCTCCCCTCGCTGTCGCCCGCCGAGCAGCGGGTGGCCCGGTTGGTCGTCTCCGACCCGGCTGACGCCGCGCGGCGGACCATCACCGATCTCGCCACCGCCGCGGAGACATCCGAGGCCACCGTCATCCGGTTCTGCCGGTCGGTCGGCATGGACGGTTACCCGCAGTTGCGGATCCGGCTCGCCGCCGAGGCCGCCCGCCGGGTCGAGCCGCCGGACGCCCGGGTCGTCGGTGGTGACATCCCGCCCGGCGCGGACCTGGCGCAGATCATCGCCACCATCGCGTTCAACGACGCCCGGGCCGTGGAGGAGACCGCCGAGCAGCTCGATCCGGCGGTCTGCGAGCGGGTGGTCGACACCATCGCCGCCGCCGGCCGCATCGACGTCTACGGCGCCGCCGCCAGCGGCTTCGTCGCCTCGGACTTCCAGCAGAAGCTGCACCGCATCGGCCGCACCGCCTTCTACTTCCCCGACATCCACACCGCGCTGACCTCCGCCGCGCTGCTCGGCAAGGGCGACGTCGCCGTCGGCATCTCGCACACCGGCACCACCTCGGACGTCATCGAGGTGCTGGAGCAGGCCCGGGCGCGGGGCGCCGCGACCGTCGCGCTGACCAACTTCCCCCGCTCGCCGATCACCGAGGTGGCCGACTTCGTGCTCACCACCGCGGCCCGCGAGACGACCTACCGCTCCGGCGCGATGGCCAGCCGGCTCGCCCAGCTCACCGTCGTCGACGTGCTCTTCGTCGGGGTGGCCGCGCGGAACCGGGCGCGGGCCCGCAAGGCCCTGGAGGCGACCGCCGAGGCGGTCCAGTCGCACCGGGTCGGCCCCGGGCGGAGGCGCGGGTGACCGCCGGTCGGGTGGAGCCGGACGAGGCAGCGACCGTGGTGAGCCGACCGGTGGTCCGGGTGGGCGCCCCGACGGAGCGCCGCAACCCGGACAGCGCCGACCTCGACCTGATGTCGACCCGGGACGTGCTCACCGTCATCAACGACGCCGACCGCCGGGTGCCGGCCGTCGTCGCGGCCGTCCTCGACGAGATCGCCGCGACCGTCGACCTGGCCGTCGCGGCCCTGCGCGGCGGGCACCGGGTGCACTACTTCGGCGCCGGCACCTCCGGCCGGCTCGGGGTGCTCGACGCCGCCGAGCTGGCCCCCACCTTCAACTCCCCGCGGGACTGGTTCTGCGCCCACCTGGCCGGTGGCCCGGACGCGATGTGGCGCGCCGTCGAGGACGCCGAGGACGACGAGCGGGGTGGCGCCGCCGAGGCGGCCGAGTGCGTACGACCGGGCGACCTGGTCGTCGGCCTGGCGGCCAGCGGGCGCACCCCGTACGTCCTCGGGGCGCTCGCCGCAGCCCGGGCGCAGGGTGCCGCCACGGTGCTGCTCTGTGCGAACCCGGAGGCGCAGGCCGCCTCCTCGGTCGACGTGTTCATCGGGGTGGACACGGGACCGGAGGTGGTCACCGGGTCGACCCGGATGAAGGCGGGCACCGCGCAGAAGCTGGTGCTGAACAGTTTCTCCACGGCCGTGATGGTGCGCCTCGGCCGGGTCTACTCGAATCTCATGATCGACATGGTGGCCACCAACGCGAAGCTGCGCGGCCGGATGATCTCGATCCTGATGGAGGCCACCAACTGCTCGGAGGAGATCTGCCGGAGGGCCCTGCACGAGGCCGCCGGCGATCTCAAGACCGCCCTGGTCTCGCTGGTCTCCGGGGCCGAGGTGTCCGCCGCCCGGGCAGCCCTGGCCCGCAGCGCGCACCAGGTGCGCGGCGCGCTCGCCCTGCTCGCCTCCTGACCCTCGCCGGGCCCCTCCGCCGGCCCCCCCGGTCCGCCCACGACCGGGTGAGACGTGGAACACGTCGCGGATGGGACGTCCCGCACGCCCCGGATTGTTGTCCAGGGGGCGGGGTAATCAATCCCGGAGCGGATGAACCGACCGGTACACCGGCGCGTATCTGGCAGTGACCAGGATCGCAGCCGGGCGGTGACGAGGGTCGCTGCGTCGTTGGGGTCGCAATGGTGCGATTGCCAGGGGCGGAGGTCGATTTCCCCTGATCCGCCAGCCTGTTCGTGATGCGGAGTCGGTGAGCCCCGAATGGGCGCTGACAGCAAACGTGGACTTGGCTTACAGCTGATACTCAGGCATTCGTGACACTTTCGACTCACGACATGGAATCCCCGAGACGTCTCATCTGTTGTGTAGGTGTCAGCACCGACGGGCACAGCGGAGGTTACGGGGGAGGGCCGATGGACGTGGGGATGGCAAGGAACCGGGCAACCGGCGCGAGCGAGGGGACCGTGGGCAACGTGGACAAGAACATCGGCATGCGGACCGACGAGGTCGCCGAGGAGCGCGACCTGGTCGGCGTCTACCTGCACGAGATCTCCCGGACGCCGCTGCTGGACGCCGCCAAGGAGGTCGAGCTCTCCAAGGCCATCGAGGCCGGCCTGTACGCCGAGCACCTGCTCGGCGAGGACCGCGTCCCCGAGGGCGTCGACCGGGACGACCTGGAGCGCCTGGTCGTCGAGGGCGAGCGCGCCAAGGATCTCTTCATCCGGGCCAACCTGCGGCTGGTCGTCTCGATCGCCCGCCGCTACGTCCGGTCCGGGATGCCCATGCTGGACCTGATCCAGGAGGGCAACACCGGCCTGGTCCGCGCGGTGGAGAAGTTCGACTACGAGCGCGGCTACAAGTTCTCGACGTACGCGACCTGGTGGATCCGTCAGGCCATCAGCCGGGCGATCGCCCAGCAGGAGCGGACCGTGCGACTGCCGGTGCACCTGGTCGAGGACGTCAACCGGATGCGTAACGTGGCCCGGCAGCTCACCCGTGAGCTGGGCGGCGACCCGGAGCCGGAGCAGATCGCGGCGGCCCTCGGCGTCACCGTCGAGCGGGTCAACGAGCTGGTCCGCTGGTCGCAGGACACGGTGTCGCTGGACACCCCGGTCGGCGACGACGGCGACACCAGCCTCGGCGACCTGGTCGCCGACAGCGACGCCCCGTCGCCGGAGGAGATCGTCCTCACCGGCCTGGAGCGGCAGCGGATCGAGGGTCTGCTCAACCACCTCGACGACCGGTCGGCCGGCATCATGCGGGCCCGGTACGGGCTCGAGGACGGTCGGGAGCACTCGCTCACCGAGGTCGCGTCGCGCTTCTCGCTCTCTCGGGAGCGGATCCGCCAGCTGGAGATCCAGGCCCTCGGCCGGCTCCGCGAGCTGGCCCGCTCCGAGGGGCTGCAGGCAGCCTGACCTGGTAGTAATGACGGCGAACGGCCGGCGTCCGATAGGGGGACGCCGGCCGTTCGCCGTGTTGCCGGTGGGTCAGCGGACCCGGCCGTAGCCCTGGATCGGCATGATGTCCATGTCCCGCTTGAGCACGTTGCGACCGGCGCTGGGCGCGTCGATGATCTGGCCGCCACCGACGTACATGGCCATGTGGCCGAGGCCGCTGTAGAAGACCAGGTCTCCCGGGCGCAGCTCACCGCGGCCGATGTGGGTCACCACGCCCCACTGCATCCGGGTGTTGTGCGGCAGCGACTTTCCCGCCGCCCGCCAGGCGGCCGAGGTGAGGCCGGAACAGTCGTAACCGTTGGGACCGTCGGCACCCCAGACGTACGGCTTGCCGATCGCCCCGTACGCGTAGCGCACGGCCACCCCCGCGTTGCCCGCCACGGCGGGCGCGTCGGGGGCGGCACGGGCGGCCGGCCGCGGGCTCGGCGACTCGGTGGCCCGGCCGTACGCCGCCCGGCGCAGCTCGTAGAGGCGGGCCAGGTCCTGCTCGATCTTCTTCCTGGTGTTCGCGATGCTGAGCGCCTGTGCGGCCTCCCGGGCCAGCGTCGCGTCCAGCCGGTTCTTCTCGTCGACCAACTTGCGTTGGCTGGTGGTGAAGCCGGCGATGCGGTCCTGGCGTTCCCGGGTGAGCCGGTCGATCGTGCTGAGCCGGTCGAGCAGGGAAACGGACCCGCCCGGTTCCAGCAGCGCCTGCGCGGTCCGCAGGCCACCGGTCTTGTACGCGGTGACGGCCATCTGCCCGACGTCCGCCCGGCTCCGCGCGGTCTGCTCCTCCAGCGGGCCGATCCGCGCGTGCAGCGCGGCCGCGGTCTCCTTGTTGGCCTTGATCTCCTCGTTGAGCTTGTTGTAGGACTCGACGACCCGTTCCAGCTCGGTCGAGGACTTCTCGATCCGTGCGGTCAGCTCGGTCACCGACGGCTCGGCCCGAGCCACCGACGACGGGGCGATCAGCGCGGCCGTGAGGCCGGCGACCGTGAGCGTTCGCACCAGCATCCGTAAGGACGACAAGAGCGGAAGGCTCCTCTCCAGGGGCCCTCGGGGGATGCTGACGCCCCCGACGGCACCGGCTCGGGGCCATCCGGACGGATGGCGGCCGACCGCGCCGGCCCGCCCAACGTAACCCGGGACGGGAGTGACGCGCAGGGGAAGCCGGGGCGAAAGTTGGCAAAGGGGCAGGAAAGGCGGCTGCGCAGCGTGACGTCCCGTGACGCCGCTGTGGCGCGGCGTACGGCGTGTCGCGGGTACTTCGTCGCTCTTGGCCGCTTGCGCCGGATTCGTCGTTGTGGGCGGATGTCGTGGCACGCGAGCGACGATTGCCGGACAAACCCGAAATGGAGGCCAGATGCGGGCGGCCCCGTCTCCGTCGGGCGCCGCGGAGGCGGGAATCCGACCGGCACGGCTGGCGGGCGGGCAACAGAATGGAACCCGGTGCCGGGAATCCCGCCGTGAGCAGGCACGGGGCGGTGGGAGAGCCGACGCCGCCGGCCCCTGGGAGGACGCCGTGCAGCAGGCAGACTGCTCCGCCACCCGCCCGCCGCGCTCGTCGCGCGGGACGACCCTGCTCTACGCGCGCCCGGGGATCGTGGTGACCACCGAACGGTTCACCGTCGGTCGGAACACCTTCGCCGTCGCCGACCTCACCCACCTGCGGATGGGGCGCGGGCCGCACGACCGGCTGGCCGCGCGCGCCGTCGCGGTGACCGCCACCCTGATCACCGGCGTCGGCGTGCTGCTCGGCTTCTCCGGCGGGCTGCAACGGCTCACCGCCGGGGCGTACCTGACCCTCGGGGTGGTGTTCCTGCTGCCGGTGCTGCTGGCGCTGGCCGGCGACCGCTGGCGGCCGCCGGCGTACGAGTTGTGGGGGCACTGCGGCGGCGTCGAGGTGCTGCTGTTCAGCAGCGACGACGAGCGGCAGTTCGGCCAGGTGAGCCGGGCGCTGAACCAGGCCCGGGAGCTGCACCGGTATCCCGACGCGGAGGATCCGGCCACCGCGGCCGGCTACTGGCGACCGCAGCCCCGCCGGGCCTAGCTCGCCGCCCGCACCGAACGCCTAGCGCGCGGCGACCGGCTCCGGGGCCTGCGGCTGCCGGGCGGCGAGCTCCCGGGTGACCTTGCGCTCGGCGACGAACGACACGAACGGCACCGTGCCGGCGAGCATCACCAGCAGCATCCGCTTGAGCGGCCAGTTCACCCGGCGGCCCAGGTCGAAGGTGGCGGCCAGGTACAGCATGTAGAGCCAGCCGTGCGCGGTGCCGACGACCGCCACCACGATCGGCTCGTCGAACGCGTACTTCAGCGGCATGCCGATCAGCACCAGCACAGCCAGCGCCACGCCCACGATCCAGGCGATCACGCGGTACCGGGTAAGGGCTCCGCCCACCGTCGTCCGTCCTTCCGCACCGGCCTCAGCCGGGATAGTCACCGGGTCTCGCGCCCGGATTGGCGTTCAACCATGTCAGGTAGCGGTTGTACTCGGTCAGGTCCGCGTCGTCCGGGGCGTCGACCGCGGCCGGCACCCGGGCCACCCGCACCGGGCGGCGTACCGCCGGGGCGCCCGGATCCGGCGCGGCCTCACCGACCGGCTCCGGCGCGGCGGCGGCCGAGCCGCGCAGCGTGTGCCGGATCTCACGCGACCAGACGAAGACCACGAAGCCGGCGAAGATCGGCCACTCCACGGCGTACGCCCAGCTCAGCGTGTTGCCCGAGGCCGCCCGGCTGATCTGCCACCAGCCCAGCGCCAGGAACCCGACGACCAGCACGACCATGGCCACGTGGCGGGCGATCCACGCCGGTGTCCAGAGCCGTTTCATGGCATCGAGCGTACCGGGACGGCCGGGCGTCTCCGACGCGGTGTCGTAGGAGGGTTTGGTGACACCCCGACTGGGCATCCGTCTAGCTGCCAGCCCGAACGAGCCCGAGGGGGCGACATGACCGAATCAGTACGCCAGTCCGGTGACGTCAGCCCGGAGCAGCGGATGACGGAGTGGGACGGCGACCACGCCCGCGACACGTCGGCCTCCGGCCCGCACGTCGACGCTGAGCTCGGGATCGACCCGGCGGAGCTGAGCGACGAGGACCTGATCCGGGAGCTGCAGAGCTTGCACCGCACCCGGCTGGACACGCTGCGCCACGCGGCCGACTCCGCGCTCGCCCACCACCTGCGCCGCACCGCCGAGCTGGAGACGGAGTACCTGGCCCGGCACCCCGGGCGCGAGGTGGATCCGAGCCGGCTGCGGGACGCCTGATGGGGGCGCGCGCCGAGCGCGGGATGTCCGCGCCGCCCGAGGTGGTCTTCAACACCGCGACCGACCCGGACCGGGCCTCGGCCTGGCTGCCGGAGCCGCTGCGGTCCGACGGTGGGGAGCGCCCCCAGGCCAGCGCCGACGACCTGCGGGCCCGGTGGAGCAGCGACTCCGCCCCCGGGTGGTCGGCGGAGATCCAGGTGGAGCCGGCCGACGCCGGTGGGTCCCGGGTCCGCCTCGACCTCACCGGCGGGGACAACGGCCTGGCCGACGAGGCCCTGACCAACCTCGCCCGCGAGGTGGCCGACAACCTGACCGCGGGGTGAGCGGAACGTGACAAACGACGAGGAGACGTGGTGACCCAGGGCGGCCTGAAGCAGAAGGTGGCGCGGCTGCGCCAGGCGTACGCGCCGCACGAACAGCGGCCGCTGGGCGGTTACCTGGCGGCGATGGGGACGTACGCCATGGTCACCGCGTCGCTGGCCGGCCTGGTGCGGGCGACCGGACGGCCGGTGCCGGAGCGTCCCGCCCCGGCCGACGTGGTGCTGCTCTCCATCGCCACGCACAAGCTCAGCCGGCTGCTCAGCAAGGACGCGATCACCAGCCCGCTGCGGGCCCCGTTCACCCGCTACGACCACCCGATCGGCAGCGGCGAGGTGATGGAGGAGGTCCGGGACCAGGGCAGCTCGACGCGGCACGCCATCGGCGAGCTGCTGAGCTGCCCGTTCTGCCTGGCCGTCTGGATCGCCACCGGCCTCACCGGCGGCCTGGTGCTCGCGCCCCGGCTGACCCGGCTGGTGGCCACCGCGCTGACCGCGGTCGCCGCCTCGGACTTCCTCCAGATGGGGTACGCCGTGGCCCAGCGGGCCGCCGAGGGCGGGGACCACGACGACAGGTGACCCGTACGCCGAAGGGGGCCGGCGCTGGGCCGGCCCCCTTCCGCGTCGTCCTCGCGTCGTCCCGCTCAGGTCGGGGTGGTGCCGTGGTCCTCCCCGGCCCAGCCGCGCGCGGCCTCCGGCTCACGCTCGTCGGCGTCCTCGTCGGTGATCACGTCGCGGTCGACCGCGGTGCGGTCGTGCTCGTTGGCGAAGTCCGGCTCGGGGGTGGTGTCCCGGCCCTCCGGGGGCTGGCCGAGCGCCGGCACGGACTCGTGCTCATGCCCCTCGTGGTGCGTCATGCCGTCGTCCTCTCGTCGTCCTCGTCCACCCCCGTGCGCCGCGCGCTCAGGCCACCGAACCGCCCAGCAGGTCGGCCACCTCGTCCGCCGCGTACTCGCCCTGCGGGAGCGCGGCGATCCGGGAGAGCAGCGTCGGCGGCAGTTCCGCGGCGACCGCCCGGCGGTAGATGTCCGCCTGGCTGATCCGCTCCTGGCCGTGGTAGATGTCGTCGAGCAGCTCGTCGAGCTGCCGGGTGTCGACCTCGTCGGTCACCGGTGCGTCATCGGTCACTCCGCCCAGCTACCCCCACCCGAATCGCCCAAACCCGTGCAGAGGCTGTCGGGTCTCCCGACAGCCGCTCAGGCGGGGGTGGGCAGGGCCGCCCGGCGGGCGCGGACGGCGGCGGCCAGGTGGTCCAGGACCTCGGCGGTGGTGTCCCAGCCGATGCAGGCGTCGGTGACCGAGCGCCCGTAGGTCAGCTCCCGGGTCGGGTCCAGGTCCTGGCGGCCGTCGAGCAGGAAGCTCTCCAGCATGATGCCGACGATCCCGCGCTGCCCGGCGGCGAGCTGGGCGGCCACGTCGGCGGCGACCTTCGGCTGGTTGCGGTGGTCCTTGCCGCTGTTGGCGTGGCTGGCGTCGACCACCAACCGCTCGGGCAGGCCGGCGGCCCGCAGCAGGTCCAGCGCGCCCGCCACCGACTCCGCGTCGTAGTTCGGCCGGCCGCCGCCGCCGCGCAGCACCAGGTGCCCGTCGGCGTTGCCCCGGGTGTGCATGATCGCCGGGGTGCCGGAGACGTCGATGCCGGGGAAGACGTGCGGCACGCCGGCCGCCCGGATCGCGTCCACCGCCGTGCCGATGCTGCCGTCGGGGCGGTTCTTCATGCCGATCGGCATGGACAGCCCGGAGGCGAGCTGCCGGTGCACCTGGCTCTCCACCGTCCGGGCGCCGATCGCGCCCCAGGCCACCGTGTCGGCGATGTACTGCGGGGTGATCGGGTCCAGGAACTCGCAGCCCACCGGCAGGCCGAGGCGGAGCACGTCCAGCAGCAGCGCCCGGGCGGTCCGCAGGCCGAGGTTGACGTCGCCGGAGCCGTCCAGCGCCGGGTCGTTGATCAGGCCCTTCCAGCCCACCGTGGAACGCGGCTTCTCGAAGTAGACCCGCATCACCACCAGCAGGTCGTCGGTGTGCCGGTCGGCGGCCTCGCGCAGCAGGTGGGCGTACTCCAGGGCGGCGGCCGGGTCGTGCACCGAGCAGGGGCCGACCACCACCAGCAGGCGGTCGTCGGCGCGGTCCAGCACCCGGCCGACCGCGCGTCGGCCGGCCAGCACGGCCGAGGCGAGCGGGGCGTGCAGGGGCAGGTCGTGCAGGAGCAGGGCGGGCGTGGTCAACGGCACGACGCGGTCGATCCGTTGATCGATGACGGCGTCGGTCTCCGGGGTGGTCACGGTGGGCATCCTTTCGCCGACCGTGCCCGGGGCCGGTGCCCGGGTGGAGCCGGCTGCTCGTACGCAGAAGGGCAGGAGCTTCAAGCTCCTGCCCGGCCGGCTCGAAAACGAAGGTGACGTCAGCTCATGGCGAGGTCACCGGCGTCGGAGCCGGCTGCCTAAACCATCGATACGAGCGCGTCACGTCGGCCAGCGTACCCGACCGGACGGGGAAGGCTCACCGGGGCGTCGGGAAAGCCTCGTCCGATGTTTACCTCCGTCGATGCGACCAGGGGTAACTTCATCGGCACCGCTCGCATCCTCCGGAGGTAACCGATGGACCGTCGTACCGTCCTGCGCGCCACCGCTGCCGGCGGCGCCGCCGCCTTCGCCGGCAGCCTCTGGTCCGGCGCCGCGCTCGCCGCCCCGGCCCAGCCGGGCGTCGGCCCGTACGGGCCGCTCGGCACCGCCGACGCCCGCGGCCTTCAGCTGCCCGCCGGCTTCACCAGCCGGATCGTCGCCCGGTCCCGGCAGGTCGTGGCCGGCACGTCCTACACCTGGCACGACGCCCCGGACGGCGGCGCCTGCTTCGCCACCGGCACCGGCTGGATCTACGTCTCGAACTCGGAGATCACCCCGGGCGGCGGCGCCTCGGCCATCCGGTTCAACGCCGACGGCACCATCGCCTCGGCGTACCGGATCCTCTCCGGCACCAACCAGAACTGCGCTGGCGGCGCGACCCCGTGGGGGACCTGGCTCTCCTGCGAGGAGGTCAGCCTGGGCTACGTCTACGAGACCTACCCGCAGGGCGGTACGGCCGCGGTGCGCCGGCCCGCGCTCGGCCGGTTCAAGCACGAGGCGGCGGCCGCCGATCCGGTCCGCAAGGTGATCTACCTGACCGAGGACGAGACCAGCGGCTGCTTCTACCGGTTCCGCCCCACGGTCTGGGGCGACCTCTCCGCCGGCACCCTGGAGGTGCTGGTCGCCGGCACCGCCACCAGCGGCCCGGTGAGCTGGGCGCGGGTGCCCGACCCGGACGGCTCGCCGACCGCCACCCGGCAGCAGGTCTCCGGCGCGAAGAAGTTCAACGGCGGCGAGGGCTGCTGGTACGCCGACGGCACCTGCTGGTTCACCACCAAGGGCGACAACCGGGTCTGGGCGTACGACGCGGTCAACCAGCGGATCGACCTGGCGTACGACGACTCGTTGGTGACCGGCGGCACGGCGCCGCTGACCGGGGTGGACAACATCACCGGCGCCCGCTCCGGCGACCTCTACGTCGCCGAGGACGGCGGCAACATGGAAATCGTTTTGATCACTCCGGACGCCGTTGTCACGCCTTTCCTCAGGCTTGCTGGGCAGTCCTCGTCGGAGATCACCGGCCCGGCGTTCTCCCCGGACGGCAGCCGGCTCTACTTCTCGTCCCAGCGCGGCACCTCCGGCTCCTCCTCCGGCGGGATCACCTACGAGGTGCGCGGCCCGTTCCGCTGAGCCTTCGGACCGGCCGGTCCGGCGCCGCGCGGCGCCCGACCGGCCGCGCGCGATCTTGCGGGCGTGTCGGGCGGTCCGGCGGGGTATGAGGCTCGGCATGAGCCACGAGCAGAGCGACCAGGAACGGGTGGAGTCCCGGGCCCACCTGCTGCCCGAGGAGGCGGCGGTCGGCAGCGACGACCCGCAGGCGCAGGCCGACGCGATCCTCACCGAGTCCGACATCCGGGAGGAGGACCGCAACGCCGCCCCCGACACGGTGCTGGAGCACCGCACCTCCGATCAGACCGCGACCCCGAGCGAGCCCCCCGACTGATCGACCGCCCCGCGGGCCCGGCGGGAACCGGCGTAGGTCTGCTCGCGCAACCAGGCGAGCGGGCCCACCATCCGCAGGCCCGCCGGCAGGTTCCGCACCGGGTCGAAGGCGAGCGCGGCGTCCGTCCGGGCGTCCAGTTGCCCGCCGAGGGTGACCTGGCCGAACGGCCGCCACGGCCCGACGGCGGACGCGACCGCGAGCACCAGCCGCGGCGCGTCCGCCCGGGTCGTGGCGGCCACCTCGGCCAGCGTCCGGCCCAGGTCGGGCGAGTCCGGGTCGGCCAGCGCCGCCAGCCACAGCCGCCGCGTCCCGACCCGGAACGGCGCGATCGTGCTGTACGTCCCGGCGAAGCGCCGCCGGGGCAGCGGCACGTTGCGCAGCACCGGGGCGGCCCCGCTGGAGCTGACCAGCAGGTCGAACGCCCGGGCGTCGGCCAGGTGCAGCCGGACCGCCAGCCCCAGCACGTCCGGCCAGCCGTCCGGGGTGGGCACCCCGCGGGAGAACCGCACGGTGGCGCGGTGCCGGCCCGGCTCGTCGAGGAGCGCGACACCGGTCGGCGGTCCGGGCGTACCCCAGATCATCACCTCGGCGGTGAACGAGCGGCCGGTCGGGTGCAGCAGGCGGGCTCCGCGCCAACGGGTCAGGACGGCGGCGGCCCCGGCGACGGCGACGGCCGCGCCGGCGGCGATGGACTCCGAGGGGGTGGGCATGCCCTCTGCGGTACCCCGCGCCGCCCGGTGGATGCCCGCCGCGCCGGGTGGGCTCGCCGACGGATGAGCAGTCCCCTTTCCGCCCCGGAGATCGGATAGCGTCGGGTCATGCCCGACAGCGGTTACCCCTGGCCCATCGAGACGACCCGACTGGACAACGGCCTGCGCGTGGTGGTGAGCGAGGACCGCACCGCTCCGGCGGTGGCGGTCAACCTCTGGTACGACGTGGGCTCCCGGCACGAGCCGACGGGGCAGACCGGTTTCGCCCACCTCTTCGAGCACCTGATGTTCGAGGGGTCGCTCAACGTCGCCAAGACCGAGCACATGAGGCTGATCCAGGGCTGCGGCGGCTCCCTCAACGCCACCACCAACCCGGACCGGACCAACTACTTCGAGACCGTCCCGGCCGAGCACCTGGAGCTGGCGTTCTGGCTGGAGGCCGACCGGATGGGCGGCCTGGTCCCGGCGCTCACCCAGGAGACGCTGGACAACCAGCGCGACGTGGTGAAGAACGAGCGCCGCCAGCGCTACGAGAACGTGCCGTACGGCGACGCCTGGCTGCGGCTGCTGCCGCTGCTGTATCCGCCCGGCCACCCGTACCACCACGCGACGATCGGCTCGATGGCCGACCTGAACGCCGCCGACCTGGCCACCTTCCAGGCGTTCCACACCACCTACTACGCGCCCAACAACGCGGTGCTCACCGTCGTCGGCGACGCCTCCGCCGCCGAGGTCTTCGCGCTCGCCGACAAGTACTTCGGCGCGATCCCCGCGCGCGAGGAGATCCCGGCCGCGCCGGACGGCCGGACCGTCCCGGCCACCGGCCGGGCCGCCGTCGAGACCGTCACCACCGACGTCCCCGCCCCCCGGGTGTACGTCGCGCACCGCACCCACCCCTTCGGCACCCCCGGGTACGACGTGGCCACCGTGCTCGCCGCGGTGCTCGGCAGCGGCCGGGGCAGCCGCCTCTACCAGCGCCTCGCCGACGGGGAACGGATCGCCCAGCCGGACCTGGTCGGGGCGTACGGAGTGGACCTGGCGCACGCCCCGGCGCCGCTGATCGCCACCGCCACCGCCCGCACCGGGGTGGGCGCCGAGCGGCTGGCCGCCGGGGTCGCCGAGGTGGTCGACGAGCTGGCCACCGTGCCGGTGACCCACGCCGAGCTGGACCGCGCCAAGGCGCTGCTGAGCACCGCCTGGTGGCGGCAGATGTCCACGGTGGACGGCCGGGCGGACACCCTCGGCCGGTACGCCACCCAGTTCGGCGACCCGGCCAAGGCCGCCGAACGGTTGCCGGCCTGGCTGGCGGTGACCGCCGACCAGATCGCCGAACAGGCCGCCGAGCTGCTCGGCGCCGACGACCGGGTGACCCTGACCTACCTGCCGGAGGAGACCCCATGACGCTGATCGCCGCCCGTCCCGGCGCGGGCACCCCCCGCCCGTACCGGTTCCCCGCCGTGGTCCGCCGGGAGGTCGCCGGCGGCCGGGTGGTCGCCGCGCACCTGCCCGGGCAGAACCTCGCCGTGGCGGTGCTGCTGCTCGACGCCGGGGCCGGCCGCGAGCCGGTCGGCAAGGAGGGGCTCGGCGGGGTGCTGGCCAAGGCGTTGGAGGAGGGCACCGCCCAGCGGGACGCCACCAGCTTCGCGCTCGCCGTCGAGGGGCTCGGCACCGAGCTGGTGACCGGCCTGGACTGGGACTCCTTCCAGGTCAGCGTGCAGGTCCCGGTGGACCGGTTGAGCGCGGCGGTGGAGCTGCTCGCCGAGGCGGTCCGCACGCCCCGGCTCGACCCCGACGACGTGCGCCGGGTCCGCGACGACGAGGCGACCGCGCTGCGGATGGACTGGGCCAACCCCGGCCCGCGCGCCGACGCGGCGCTGCGCGCCGACCTCTTCGGCGCCGACAACCGGTGGGGCCGCCCGATGTACGGCGACCCGGACTCGGTGGCCGCGCTGGACGTCGAGGACGTCACCGTCTTCCACTCGGAGTGGTTCCTGCGGCCCGGCACGCTGATCGTCGCCGGTGACCTGGACCGCCTCGACCTGGACGCGCTCGCCGCGGCGGCGTTCGCCGGCACCGGCGGCGGCCCGGCCGAACGCGGCGGACCGATCGAGGTGCCGCTGCACACCGGGCGGCGGATCCTCCTGGTGGACCGGCCCGGCTCGGTGCAGTCCACGCTGCGGCTCGGGCACCCGTCGCCGCACCGCGCCCACCCGGACCACGTGCCGATGACGCTCGCCGGCACGGTGCTCGGCGGGGCGTTCACCTCCCGCCTCAACCACCTGATCCGGGAGGTGCGCGGCTACACGTACGGCATCCGGGGCGACTTCGCCTCGTCCCGCCGCTTCGGCCGGTTCGCGGTCAGCTCCGGCGTGCAGAACGCGGTGACCGCGCCGGCCCTGGTGGAGGCGGTCGGGGAGATCACCCGTACCCAGGTCGGCGGGGTGACCGCCGACGAGCTGGCGGTGGCCAGCTCGTGGCGGGCCGGCCAGCTGTCGGTCGAGTTGCAGAGCCCACGGGCGATCGCGTCGGCGCTGACCACCCTGGTGGTGCACGACCTGCCGGACGACTACCACGCCCGGCTGCGCGAGGCGTTGCTCGCCGCCGACGTGGCGGAGGTCTCCGCCGCGGCCGCCGCCCACCTGCACCCGGAGTCGCTGACCCTGGTGGTGGAGGGCGACGCGGCGGTGATCCGCGACGAACTCACCGCGACCGGGCTCGGCGAGGTGACGGACGCCACGCTCTGATTTGGGGCGAATCCGGTCCGGGCGGTGGGAAAGCATTCCCGCCCGGACCGGCCGCCTGGGTAGCCTCGCGGGCATGAGGATCGGCATTGTGGGGGCCACCGGCCAGGTCGGTGGCGTGATGCGGCAGGTGCTGGCGGAGCGCGACTTCCCGGCGGAGCAGGTGCGGCTGTTCGCCTCCGCCCGGTCGGCCGGGCGCACGCTGCCCTGGCGCGACGGCGAGGTGACGGTCGAGGACGCGGCGACCGCCGACTACTCCGGGCTGGACATCGTGCTCTTCTCGGCGGGCAAGGGCACCGCCAAGGAGCTGGCCCCCCGGGTCGCCGCCGCCGGCGCCGTGGTCATCGACAACTCCTCCGCGTTCCGGATGGACCCGGAGGTGCCGCTGGTGGTGGCCGAGGTCAACCCGCACGCCGCCGCCGTCCGCCCTAAGGGCATCATCGCCAACCCGAACTGCACCACGATGGCCGCCATGCCGGTGCTGCGCCCGCTGCACGCCGAGGCGGAGCTGGTCGGCCTGGTCGTCTCGACGTACCAGGCGGTCTCCGGGGCCGGCCTGGCCGGGGTCGCCGAGCTGGACGAGCAGGTCCGCAAGGTCGCCGAGGACGCCAGCGCGCTCGCCTTCGACGGTGCCGCCGTGCAGTTCCCCACGCCGCGCTCCTTCGCCCAGCCGATCGCCTTCAACGTGCTCCCGCTCGCCGGCTCGGTCGTCGACGACGGCTCCTTCGAGACCGACGAGGAGCAGAAGCTGCGCAACGAGAGCCGCAAGATCCTGGACATCCCGGGGCTGAAGGTTTCCGGCACCTGCGTCCGGGTCCCCGTCTTCACGGGTCACTCGCTCCAGATCAACGCCCGGTTCGCCCGGCCGCTCACCCCGCAGCGGGCCCGCGAGCTGCTCGACGGCGCGCCCGGCGTGGCCCTGTCCGAGGTGCCGACCCCGCTGGAGGCCGCCGGCCAGGACCCGACGTACGTGGGCCGGATCCGCGCCGACGAGACCGTCGAGCACGGCCTGGCGCTGTTCTGCGCCAACGACAACCTGCGCAAGGGCGCCGCGCTGAACGCGGTGCAGATCGCCGAGCTGGTCGCCGCCGAACTCCGCTGAACGGCCCGATCCGGGTGCGGGCGACCTGCCGGACGGGCATATTGGTGCCTCTCAGGTGGTCGCCCGCGCGGCGTACACGCCGCCGACATCGACGCGGAGGTGCCCATGGCGGACGAACGGACCCGAGCGGCCCTGGACGATCTCATCGCCGGCCGCCGGGTGGGCGTGCTCGCCACCATCAAACGGGACGGCCGGCCACAGCTGTCCAACGTCCTCTACGCCTTCGACCGTGAGCGTGCGCTGATCCGGGTCTCGGTCACCGACGGCCGGGCCAAGACCGCCAACCTGCGCCGCGACCCGCGGGCCAGCTTCCACGTCAGCAGCGACGACGGCTGGGCGTACGCGGTGGCGGAGGCGCGGGCCGAGCTGACCCCGGTGGCGGCCGGACCGGACGATCCCACCGTCGAGGAACTGGTCGGTCTCTACCGGGCGGTGCAGGGCGAACACCCCGACTGGGACGACTTCCGCGCCGCCATGGTCGCCGAGCGGCGCCTCGTGCTGCGCCTGCACGTCGAGCGGGTCTACGGCATGCCGCCGCCCGGTTGAGCGGCTGACGCGACGGCGGTGTGGCGGCGGCCCGGCGGGTATACCGGGCTCCTGCGTAACGCCGGCGACCGCACGGCCGGCGGGAACGGGAGAGCCGATGGGCGCCGAGCGGGCACGACCCGAACCGGCCGCAGCGCAGCAGGAGGAGGCGCTGCGGTCGGACACCGCACGGGCCGTCGGGTTCAGCGACGCCGTTTTCGCGATCATCATCACGGTGCTGGTCCTGGAGCTGAACCCGCCCGAGGTGCACCCCGGCGGGATGGGGCACCTCCTGCTCGAACAGTGGCCCACCTACCTGGCGTACGTGACGTCGTACCTCTGGGTCGCGGTGGGCTGGCTCAACCACAAGGGCACCTACCACCGCATCCGCAGCACCGACCGCGGCCTGCAGTGGTGGAACCTCGGGGTGCTGTTCAGCACCGCGCTGCTGCCGTTCGCCACGGTTGTCGTCTCCCGGTCGGTGCAGGCCGGCGACCGGGCCGATGAGATGGTGGCGGTGGTGCTGTACGCGGCGGTCGGGGTGGTGCTCTCCGCCGCCTGGTTCGGGCTCTACCACTACCTCAGCCGGCACGAGGACCTGTTGCAGGAGCGCGTGCCGGCCCGGTTCTTCGCCGTCGAGCGCGGTCGGGCGGTGCTCGGCATCGGCGCGTACGCGGTGGCCGCGCTGGTCGGCTGGCTGGGCGCGGTGCCGGTGGCGCTGGTGATCTTCCTGCTGCTGCCGCCGTTCTACGCGCTGTCCAGCAACGGCTTCTACGACCTCCGGCGGCGGCTGCGCCGGCACCGGTGAGCATGCGTTACCTGCTGCGGCGTGGCGGGTAGACGGGGCCTGCCGACACCGAGAGGGGAGCACCATGACAACGGTCGGAGAGTTCATGACGACCCGGTTGGTGACGATGGACGGCAACGACACGCTCACCGCGGCGGCGCAGGAGATGCGCGACAGCGCGATCGGCGACGTGGTGGTGACCGCGGGAGACGACGTGGTCGGCATCGTCACGGATCGGGACATCACGGTCCGTGCGGTGGCCGAGAACATGGATCCGAACACCACCAGGCTCAACCAGGTCACCAGCAAGGACGTGGTGACGGTCAGCCAGTACGACGACGCCGTCGCCGCGGCCGACCTGATGCGCACCTACGCGGTACGCCGGCTGCCGGTGATCGACGACGGCAAGCTGGTCGGCCTGGTGTCGATGGGTGACCTGGCGGTCGAGCGGGAGCCGCAGTCGGTGCTGGCCGACATCAGCGCCGACGAGCCCAACAACTGACCTGTCCGCCGCGGGACGTGACGCCGGCTCCCCTCGTGGGGGGCCGGCGTCCCTCCTGCCTGCGGTGCCCTCAGGCGGACTCCACCCGGACCGTCACGGCGGCCGCCCCACGGGCCAGTCGTACCGTCTCGGCCTCCGCCTCGATCCGCTCGCCGGTCCGCCTTGACAGCCGGGTGAACGGGGTGACGGTCAGGTCGAGCCCACCCCGAGCGGACTGCCTGGCCCGCCAGCTGCCGCTGATCTCGCCGTCGACCAGCAGCGCGCCCGGGTTGCCGAGCATCCGCCACAGCTCCCGGTGGTGCGCGGGGTCGGGAACCAGGACGTCCCGGTCCCGCGCCTGCAGGAACGGGTCGCCGGTCGGCAGGAGGCGGACGCCGTCCAGCGGCTCGGCGGCGCGCAGCGCGTCGAGGCGGTCGGTGGGCAGCCATGCTCGCCGGCCGTCCACCCGCACCTCGGTCAGCTCGGCCGCCGGCCACACCGCCCGCAGCTCGGTGGCGGAGGTGCCCAGGAAGCCGGCCACGTCCGCCACGGTGGCCGGCCCGAGCAGGCGCAGATACGCCAGTACCAGGCCCGCCGTGCCCGCCGCCCGCGTGGGCAGGGCCGGCCGGTCGGCCAGCGGCGCCAGCCGGGCGCCCCGCCCGGACACCTCGAGCCGGACGCCGCCGGCCAGCCCGGCCTGCTGGAAGAGGGACCCGGAGACGTGCCGCGCCGCGCACGGCCCGCAGTCGTAGCTCAGCTCGGCGGGAATCCGCTCGGTGACCGCCCGGCTCACCGCGCCCTTGTCCATGGCGGTGGTGACCACCTCCCGGAAGGCCTGCGCGGTGCGGTGGAAGGCGACGGTGCCGAGTTTCGTCATACCGTCGCGGACCCGTCCGGCCACCCGGCGCGCGGCGTCGGCGTCGCTGAGCGGCCAGAGCGCGGCGGCCAGCCCGGTCAGCTCGGCGCGGCGGTGCAGGTGCGGCGCTCCCCGGGCGGCCCAGACCAACTCCAGGCGGTCGTCGTCGAGGTCGGCGGCACCGCGCGCGGCCAGCGCCAGCCGGGCCGAGCCGTAGGGGGTGTCCTGCACGCCCAGGTCGAGCACCGCCAGGTCCGCCGGGCGCAGCCCCGGCCGGCCGAGCTGCTGCGCAGCGGCCCGGTGAGCGAGCACCCGGCCGCGGTCGACCGTCGGCACCGTCGCCATCGGCCCTCCCGTCGTCGTCCGTCGAGCAGGCTACTGCGCCGGTACGACGCTCGCCCGGACTCACCCGATCCGGGCGAGGTTGACGGCGTGCCGGACGGGGACCCGGTCGCGTACGTCGTGATGCCGTGGATCGACGGGGGGAGTGAATGGTGGACCCGACCACGAGGTTCTTCGACGATCTCGACCGGCGGGGTTACGAGCCCCTGCTGGACAAGACCTCGGGGACGTTGCGCTTCGACCTGCACGAGGGGGCGCAGACGACGCACTGGCTGCTCCAGATCGACCGGGGCAGGCTCGAGGTGAGCCAGGAGGACCGGGAGGCGGACACGGTGATCGGCACCGATCCGGTGTTCTTCGGAGACATCGTCGCGGGCCGCGAGAACGCGATCGCCGCGGTGCTGCGGGGCGACATGACCGTCTCGGGTAACCCGCGACTGTTGCTCCAGGTGGAACGGATCTTCCCGGGTCCCGTCACCTCCACCGGCCCCCGTCACGAATTCCGCAGGGAGGCCCGCTGATGGCGCAGAGCAACATGATCCGCATCCTGGACGGCAACACCTTCGTCGTCTCCCAGGACACCGGCGACATCGAGGCGACGCCGAGCGAGCCGACCGGCCTGTTCTCCCTCGACACCCGCTTCCTGTCGAAGTGGGTGCTGACGGTCAACGGCGAGCGGCTCAACGCGCTCTCCTTCGACGACCTGCAGTACTACGAGGCGCGGTTCTTCCTGGTGCCCGGCATGGCCACGCACTACATCGACGCCAAGCTGTCGATCATCCGGGAGCGCGCCGTGGGCGCCAGCTTCCGTGAGCAGGTGACCATCCTCAACCACGACGAGAAGCCGGTGGACCTGGAGATCCGGATGGACGCCGGCTCCGACTTCGCCGACCTGTTCCAGGTCAAGGACGAGATCCTGAACAAGAAGGGCGAGATCTACACGGAGGTGGAGGCGGACCGGCTGCGGCTGGGCTACCGGCGGGGCAACTTCCGGCGGGAGACGGTGATCTCGGCGTCCCGCCCGGCCCGCTACGACAAGAACGGGTTCGCGTTCACCGTCCACCTGGAGCCCAACGAGCAGTGGGACACCAGCATCCAGGTGGACACGGCTGCGCTCGGCCCGGGCGGTCGGGACCTGCGGATGGGTGTGCGGGCGCACGGCACCGAGCGGCTCGCCCTGGAGCACGACCTCCAGGAGTGGGTGGCCAAGGCTCCCAAGGTCAACACTGAGCACCCGGAGCTGGCGTCGACCTACCGCCGTAGTCTGATCGACCTGGCGGCGCTGCGCTTTTCGCCGCTGTCGCTCGGTGGCGCGGCGCTCCCCGCGGCCGGCCTGCCCTGGTTCATGACCATGTTCGGGCGGGACAGCATCCTCACCTCCCTGCAGGTGCTGCCGTTCGCCCCCGAGCTGTCCAAGACCACGCTGCGCATCCTCGGCGCGTTGCAGGGCACCCGGTTCGACGACTTCCGGGACGAGGACCCGGGCCGGATCCTGCACGAGATGCGCTACGGCGAGACCGCCGCCTTCGAGGAGCAGCCGCACTCGCCGTACTACGGGTCGGTCGACGCCACGCCGCTCTTCGTGATCCTGCTCGACGAGTACGAGAAGTGGAGCGGGGACGTCGCGCTGGTCCGCGAGCTGGAACGGGAGTGCCGGGCCGCGCTCAAGTGGATCGACGACTACGCCGACCTGGTCGGCAGCGGCTACATCTGGTACGAGCGGCGCAACAGCGAGACCGGCCTGGAGAACCAGTGCTGGAAGGACTCCTGGGACTCGATCCAGTACCGCGACGGCACGCTGCCGCCGTTCCCCCGGGCCACCTGTGAGGTGCAGGGCTACGCGTACGACGCGAAGCTGCGCGCCGCCCGGCTGGCCCGGGAGTTCTGGGACGACCCGGGGTACGCCGACCAACTGGAGCGGGAGGCGGCGCAGCTCAAGGAGCGGTTCAACCGGGACTGGTGGGTGGAGGACGGCGAGTACTACGCCCTCGCTCTGGACCCGGAGGGGCGCCAGTGCGCCACGCTGACTTCCAACATCGGGCACCTGCTGTGGAGCGGGATCGTCGACCAGGACCGGGCCGAGAAGATCGCCCACCACCTGGTCGGTCCCCGGCTCTTCTCCGGCTGGGGGGTGCGCACCCTGGCCGAGGGCGAGGTCCGGTACAACCCGATCGGTTACCACAACGGCACCATCTGGCCCTTCGACAACTCCTTCATCGCCTGGGGCCTGCGCCGGTACGGCTTCAACGAGGAGGCCGCCACCATCGCCAGCGGCATCCTCGACGCCGCCCGGTACTTCAACGGGCGGCTGCCGGAGGCGTTCGGCGGCTATCCCCGGGAGCAGACGAAGTTCCCCGTGGAGTACCCGACGGCGTGCAGCCCGCAGGCGTGGTCCACGGGCACCCCGCTGCTGCTGCTGCGCACCATGCTCGGGCTGGAGCCGCACGAGGGGCACCTGGCGGTCGAGCCGAGGCTGCCGGTCGGCATGGGGCGGATCGAGGTGCTGGACATCCCGGGCCGGTGGGGTCGGGTGGACGCCTTCGCCCGGGGCCGGTTGGACCTGGAGAAACTCGCCGAGTGAGCCAGTTTTCGCCTGCTTCCCCGCCGCCCCCTCAGGGCCGGTGGGGGAGCAGGCAGAACTCGTTGCCCTCCGGGTCGGCGAGGACGGTCCAGCCCGGCAGCTCCCGCACCACGGTGGCGCCGGCCGCCAGCACGTCGGCCCGCTCCTCGGCGTCGCCCACCAGGTCGAGGTGGATCCGACCGGGGGCGGGCAGGTCGGGCACGGGGGAGATCCAGACATCGGGGCGGTGCCCGTGCGGGTCGCGCAGCAGCACCGACTCGCCCGGGTCCAGCGCCCGGTCGGCGAGCTTCGCCTCGTCCTCCGGCACCACCGGCAGCCCGGTGACCACGCTCCAGAAGGGCGCCAGCAGGTACGGGTCGCGGCAGTGGATCACGATGGAGTGCAGCTCCGGCATGCGTCGACGGTAGCCCCGCCGACTCCCGGCGGGCGGAGGATTTCTCCGCCGGTCAGCGGGCCGGCAGGACGGTGTCGAGGAACGCGGCGGTGACCGCCCGGATGTCCGGCCGGTCCAGGGCCGGGGCGTGGCCGCCGTGGGTGATCCAGGTGTGGGTGGCGTGGCCGGCGGCGACGAGCGCCCCGGTGAGGGCGACCGACTGCGCCACCGGTACGGCCGCGTCGCCCGTGCCGTGCACGAGCAGCACCGGCACCCGGTTGCCGAGGTGGCTGGCGACGGTCGCGTCGACGGTGGCGGGGTCCCCAGCCGCCGGCGGGTGGCCCAGCAGGTCGGCCCACGGGTCGTCGTCAGCCCGTGCCCGTCGCCACTCCTCGTCCAGCGGGTCGCTCACCGGCCAGTACGCCAGCCCCGCCGCCACGTCGTCCGGCCGGTCGATCCCGCGCAGCGCCAGGTGCAGGGCCAGGGTGCCGCCGGCCGAGTCACCGGCGACCAGCAGCGGCAGCCCGCCCGCCTCCGCGCGGGCGGCCCGCGCCGCCCGGCGTACGTCGTCGAGCTGCGCCGGCCAGTGCGCCTGGTGGGAGAAGCGGTAGGTCGCCGCCACCACCCGCATCCCGAGCCGGGCCAGGGCCACCCCGTCCTCGTCCGACCGGCCACGCCACCCGCCGCCGTGGATCCAGAGCAGCACCCCGCGTTCCGTCATCCCGCCATCCTGGGCCGCGGGCGCCGGCCGGGGCGAGCCCTTCTGCCAGCGGCAGAGCGGCGGCCCGGACCGGCGACACCGCGGCCGGTGCTTCGGGCCTACGGCTCCGTAACCTACGCGGGGTAAAGTTGGCGAATGTCGGAACTCGTGTACCCCCCTGTGATCGCCGCCGCCAAGACGATGTTCCGGGTCCTCGACCTGCGCCTGACCGTCGAGGGCAGCCACCACGTGCCGCGTACCGGCGGGGCCGTGCTGGCCAGCAACCACGTCAGCTACCTCGACTTCATCTTCTGCGGCTACGGGGCGCACGAATCCCGCCGGCTGGTCCGGTTCATGGCGAAGCACGAGGTGTTCGCGCACAAGGTCTCCGGCCCGCTGATGCGCGGCATGAAGCACATCCCGGTGGACCGCCGGGCCGGCGCCGGGTCGTACAACGCGGCGGTGGGCGCGCTGCGGCGCGGCGAGGTGGTCGGCGTCTTCCCCGAGGCGACGATCAGCCGCTCGCTCACCGTCAAGGAGCTCAAGAGCGGGGCCGCCCGGATGGCGCAGCAGGCCGGCGTGCCGCTGCTGCCGGTGGCGGTCTGGGGTACCCAGCGGCTCTGGACCAAGGGCCGGCCCAAGAACCTGACCCGCCGGCACACCCCGATCACCATCCTGCTCGGCGAGCCGATGGACCCGGCGGACTGGCCGGACACCAACGCCATGACCGTGGAGCTGAAGAGCCGGCTGTCGGCTCTGGTCGACCGCGCCCAGCGGGAGTACCCGGACAAGCCGGCCGGCCCGGAGGACGCCTGGTGGCAGCCGGCCCACCTGGGCGGCACCGCCCCCACCCTGGAGGAGGCCGCCGAGTTGGACCGGCGCGGCCGCCGCACCGCCGCCTCCTGAGGCTTGCGCCCCGGCTCCGCCCGCGGACGACGCCCCGGCTCCGGTGGGCCGGGGCGGTGACCGGATCGTTCCGCATCCGGGCATGATGGTGTCTGCCACGCCGGCAGTCACCCGGCCAGGATCTAAGCCATGAGCAGAGCAGCACTCGTCGTCATCGACGTCCAGGAGTCCTTCCGTCAGCGCCCGATCTGGGCCCACGCGTCGCAGCCCGACATCGTGCGCCAGGTCGACCGGCTGGTCGACGCCGCGCGTCGCCGGGGCGACCTGGTGGTCTGGGTCCTGCACGCCGAGCCGGGCAGCGGGACCGTCTTCGACCCGGCGCTCGGCCACGTCCGGCTGATCGCGGGGCTGGCCCCGGTGGCCGGCGAGCCCACCCTGGTCAAGACGTCCCACAACGCCTTCACCACCACCAACCTCCAGCAGATCCTCACCATGGCCGGCATCCGCGAGCTGACCGTCTGCGGCATCCGCACCGAGCAGTGCGTCGAGACCACCACCCGGGTCGGCTGCGACCTGGGCTACGAGATGACGTTCGTGACCGACGCGACCGTGACCTTCCCGACCCCGCACCGGGACCTGCCGCCGACCGCCACCGTCGAGGAGATCCTCGCCGACCCGCGCACCCTGTCCGGTGCGGAGATGACCGCCCGGACGGAGTACGCCCTCGCCGGCCGCTTCGCCACCGTCCGTACCGTCGACGAGGTGACCGGGGCGACCCCGGTCGGCGCGCGGAGCTGACCCCAAGATGGCCCGGGTCGTCTTCCTGCTGGTCCCGCAGCTGCACCTGCTGGACCTGGCCGGCCCGGCCCAGGTCTTCTCCACCGCCGCCGACAACGGGTACGACTACCGGCTGCACTACGTCGCCGAGCGGGACACCGTGCCGACCGTGCAGGGCGTACCGCTGGGGGCCGCCACCGGGTGGCCGGAGCTGGACGCGGACGACCTGGTGGTCGTACCCGGCTGGCGGCCGCGGGCGCACGGCCCGGCGGGGCCGGTCGGCCGGGACGACCTACGGCGCCTGGCCGACCACCACGCGCGCGGCGGCACGGTGGCCAGCATCTGCGCCGGCGCGTTCGCGCTCGGCCGGGCCGGCCTGCTGGACGGCCGGCGCTGCACCACCCACCACGAGGTGCAGGACGACCTGGCCCGGGTCTTCCCGGCCGCCCGGGTGGTCCGGGACCTGCTCTACGTGGTGGACGACCGGGTGGTGACCTCCGCCGGCATCGCCAGCGGCATCGACGTGGCGCTGCACCTGGTGGCCACCCGGCACGGCCCGGCCGCCGCCGCCCGGATCGCCCGCACCCTGGTGGTCTACGCCCGGCGCAACGGGCACGAGCAGCAGGCCAGCGCGATGATGCGGCACCGCTCGCACCTGTCCGACGCGGCCCACCGGGTGCAGGACCTGATCGACAGCCGGTTCTCCGAGCCGCTGCCGCTGGCCGACCTGGCCGCCGCCGGCGGGGTCGCGGAACGCACCCTGACCCGGCTGTTCCGCCAGGCCACCGGGCTCACGCCGCTCGGCTACCAGCAGCTGCTGCGGGTGGAGCGGGCCGAGCATCTGATCGGGCACGGGGCGACCGTCGAGTCCGCCGCCCGGGCCGTCGGGTTCACCGACGCCCGGATGCTGCGCCGGCTACGGGCCCGGGCTCACTCGCCGACCGCGTCCAACGCCGACGGGGTCGGCGTGCGGTAGTAGTCGTCCCGGGACAGGAACTCCACCGGCAGCGAACCGGGCAGCGTCACCCGGGCCACCCCGTCCAGCGGACCGGGCGCCGCCCGGCGGGCCAGCTCGTCGCGCTCCGGCGGGGAGAGTTCGACCAGCTCCGGGTGGCTCAGCCGGAACGTGGCCACCGACCGGCGGACCAGCCGGGCCAGCTCCGTCACCGTGTCGGCCGGACCGCCGAGGGCGAGCGCCGGCTGCTGGATGGTCCGCAGCGCGTCGCAGACCACCAGCAGCTCGCCGTCGGCCGTCGGGTCCGGGGCGGGCCCGTCGGCGGGGCCGGCGGATGGTGGCAGCTCCAGGCGGGACGGCCACTGCCAGCGGATCTGCCCGCTGACCAGGCGGGACAGCCGAAGAGCGCGCCGGTGCCGGGCATCGCCACGGCCGTCCTGCCCGGAGACCACGGACAGCTCGGCGCCGGCGCACACGTACGCCAGGCGCCGGTCGGTGACGGTGACGGTGGCCGGCGCGGGCAGCACCCACTGCCGCCGGGCGCCGGTGGGGCTGAGCAGGCAACCGGCCACCGGCGTACGCAGCCGCCGCAACACCCGCTCGCCCGGCTCGGGGACCAGCTCGTAGCGCCGGTCCAGCACCGGCCGGAGCTCGTCGTCCGGCGCGTCGAAGCGGTGCGGTGCGATGAAGAACGGGGACGCGTCCGCGCGCATCGTCACGACCTCCCGGCGATTGACCTCCTGCCGGTAAGCCTCGCCCCGCCCGCCGGGCCTGTCATGACAGCCGTTAGGGGGTCGGCCGGTCGGCCGCCGCCTGCGACCGGTAGATGCCGATCTCCTCCGGTCGGACGAGGCCGTCCTCGATCGCCCGGGCCAGCAGCGCCGCCTTCGTCGCCGCCGGCCGGCCCGCCCGGGTGTACTTGATCCGCGCCCGGTCCACGTACTGCTTGACGGTGTGCTCGCTGATCCGCATGCGACGGGCCACCGACGCCTTCGACATCGACTGGAACCAGAGCAGCAGCGCCTCTCGTTCCTTGTCGGACAGGGTCGGGCGGTCGGGGCGGGGGTCGCCGACCATCGCCCCGGCCAGCGCCGGTGGCACGTACGGGCGGTCGCTGGCGGCGGCCAGGACGGTCGCCACGCAGTGTTCCCGCCCCTCGTGCTTGGCCAGGAACGCCGCCGCCCCGGCGTCCAGTGCGGCGAGCATCGTCGCCGGGTCGCTGTGCTCGGAGTAGACCACCACCCGCCGACCGGCGGCGCTCAGCTCGGCCAGCTTGTCGATCACCATCCGCCCGTGCAGGCGCAGGTCCAGCAGGATCACGTCGGCGTCCGGGGCGTCCCGCAGCACCTGGTCCGGATCGTCCCCGGTGGCCAGGACCCGCAGCCGCGGCTCGGAGGCCAGCCACGCCCGCACCCCGTCGATCACCACCGGGTGGTCGTCCACGATGGCCACCCCGACCGGCCGGCCCCCGCTCACGTCCTGCGCCACCGGGTCTGCGTCCACCTGATCTCCCCGTCCCGCTCCTGCACGTGCTCCACCTGGCCGTCGTCCTCGACCTGGCTGGGCGGACCGGTCCCGGCGGATTCGTCCACCTCGGGGGTGACCAGGCTGACCACCACCTCGTCGGGGCCGGCGACCACGGTCAGCCGGGACCAGCGCCGCGCCTCGGCCAGCGCGGCGGTCGGCGGGTCCACCAGCCGGCGGCGGACCTCCACCGGCAGCGGCGGGGGCGTGCCGATGGCGACCAGGTCGATCGGCAGGCCGTTCCGCTCGGCCAGGTCGGCGGCGGCGCGCAGCTCGTGCAGCAGCGGGTCCGGCACGTCGTCCGACTCGGCGATCAGCCGGCGCAGCCGGGCCGCAGCGAGCACGCACCGGCGCTGCACCAGCGGGTCGGCCGGATCGGCGCGCCCGTCGGCCAGCTCGGCCAGCACCTCCTCGGCGGCGCCGCTGACCAGGGCGAGCCGGGCCTGCCGCTCCCGCCGGGCCCGCTCGGCCGCGTCCCGCTCGGCGGCCACCGCGAGGGTGGCCGTCGCCGTCGCGGCCCGTTGCCGGGCCAGGCCGGCGATCACCGCCGCGCCGGTGAAGACCGCGATGGGCAGCGACGACGTGCCGTAGACGTACATCGCGTACCGGGTCAGGTCGGCGGGGGCGGTCGCGCCGTGCCCGAGCAGCGCGGCCAGGGCGATCAGCGAGTGGGCGGCGAGCAGGGCGAGCAGCCAGGGGACCCGCCGCCCCCAGAGCACCACCACGAAGAACCAGCCGAGGGTGCCCCAGACCCAGTTGGCGGCGGTGAACAACAGCTCCCGCCCGCAGGCCGCGAAAACCGCCGCGTCCACCGTCAGCAGCACCGCGACCAGGGGCAGCGCCGGCGGGAGGCCGCCGCGCAGCAGCCGGGCGGCGGCGTACCCGCCGGTCGCGGTGACGACCAGCCAGCCGGCCGCGACCACGGCCGGCGCGGCCAGCTCGGACCACGACCCCAGCAGCGCCGGCAACCCGATCACCGTGTGCCAGACCAGCGCGATGGCGACGGCCGCGATCCGGGCGCCCCGGTCCGAGGCGCGGGCCACGTCGATCGCCGGGACGTCGTCCGGCGGCGAAAGGCTCGGCGGGGACGGATCGACCCGGGGTACGGCGACCGGGCCGGCGTCGAGGTCAGCCGACATGCGGCCATTCCAACCGGATCCGGGTGCCCTCGCCCGGGGCAGAGGTCACCTCCGCGTGCCCGCCGACCTCGGTCAGCCGCCCGCGTACCGACTCGCGCAGCCCGTACCGGTGGGCGGGGACGGTGGCCGGGTCGAAGCCGGGACCGTCGTCGACCACCTCGACCACGACGGTCTCCGCCTCGGTGGTCAGTCGCAGCGTCACGGCCGCGCCGGGCGCGTGCCGGGCGACGTTGGCCAGCGCGGCGGCGGTGGCGTCGGCGAGCGCGGTGGCGGCCGGGACCGGGGCGGCGCAGGGCGCCAGCTCAGCGGTAACCGCCAGCTCCGGGTGGGCGTCGCGCACCGCCCGCAACCGCTCGTCGACCGCGACCCGGCCGCCGACCGGCGCGGACCGCGCATCGGCGAGCCCGACGAGGGTACGCAGGTCGGCCCCGGCCCGCCGGCGCAGCGCCGGCGACCCGTCCGGCACCGCACCGAGGCCGACCATGGTGAGCGTGCCGAGGACGGTGTCGTGCAGGTCCCGGTTCTGCCGGCGCTCCGCCTCCCGGGCGGTACGGGCGATCAGCGCGTCCCGGCGCAACCCCTGGTAGTCGGCGAAGGCCCGGTCTGCCCGGCCGATCCGCCGGCGCATGACGGCGGTCATCATCGCCGTCAGGCCGGTCTGCCCGAGCAGGGTCGCCGCGTGGGCGGTGGCCTCGGCCGGGTTGCCGGCGGCGGTGGCGCCGGTGGCGTAGGCGGCGGTGAGCAGCAGCCCCGCCGGCACCGACCAGCGGGCGGCGACGGTGGCCTGCGTGTTGATCACCGTGGTGCTGGCCAGCACCGCGATCCAGCTGCCCTCACCCGGCAGCACCTCCGGCGCGACCAGGTGGGGGATGAGCAGGCACGCGGCCGTGGTGAGGGCCACGTCCCCGGTGACCAGCGCGGGGCCGATCCCGGCGCGCAGCGCGCGGACGGCGTAGACCACCGACCACGCCGTCAGCACCGCGACCGCCACGAGCAGCGCCGCGGTCGACACCGGCGGGGTGCGCACCGCCAGCGCGGTGACCGCGCCGACCAGCCCGCAGGTGAGCCGCAGCAGGGCCGGCAGGGTGGTGAAGATGAGCGTGAACGCGCCACCGGCCGGCCGGTCCAACAACGACGGCGGCGAGGTCGGAGCGGGTACGGCCGACATCGGGAGGCGTCCTTCGGGCAGCGACCCGTCCGGGTCCGCGCAGCGGTAGATCGACGACGGAGAATAGCATGGTACGTCCGTTCCGGTCACCCTCGGTGCGCGTCGTGTCGCTGACAGCTCAACCGGCTCCCACCGTCGCCACGGCGAGCAGGTGGCAGCTGACCCCGATCACCGCCGGATCGCACTCGAACGCCCGCGCACAGGCGACCGCCTCGCGGAACAGTGTGGACTCCTCGGTCGCCCCCGGGCGCTCGGGTCGGTGGCATCCGTCGATGGTGGGGGCCGGGATGCCCGGGGTCACCCGGGTTTCCGCGCCGGCCGGGCGCGTGGGTCTGTCGTCGCGCCCATGAAGGGCCGGTGTGACGTATCGGGGGAGGCCGGCGCTGAGAAGCACGGATGACCTGGACCACCGATGCCGGGCGGGGCACCCCACCCCCCTTCCCCCTCCGCCCCGCCCCGGCGTCGGTCAGGCCGCGTCGCACCGATCACCCACCCCCCAGGTCGTCGGTGCGACGCGTGCCGCACCCCCGTACGGTCGCTCAGTTCGCTGCCCAGCCGGCGGCGTTGCTGGTGGACTCCCGCGAGATGCCGGAGCCGGTCTCGGGCC
Source organism: Micromonospora sp. CPCC 206171 (assembly GCF_036906755.1). NCBI lineage: Bacteria > Bacillati > Actinomycetota > Actinomycetes > Micromonosporales > Micromonosporaceae > Micromonospora > Micromonospora sp. CPCC 206171. The sequence continues at coordinate 95,025 of NZ_JBAKHT010000010.1, forward strand.
ACTCCCCGAAGCGTTCCTCGTGCAGGTGGCCGAAGAAGTAACACATCTCCTCGCAGTCGGCGTCCAGCACGGCCATCGCCGGGTCGGCGCGCACGGCCTCGTAGAACTCCCGACCCAGCGCGACGATCCAGCCCCGGCAGTAGAGGAATCCGTCGTCGGAGCCGTCGGTCACCTCGTGGACGTCCTCCCGGTCGATGTCGTGGAGCTTCCGCTCGACCATGCGGTCGAGGTCGGTCAGCTCCCGGCCGGACAGTTCGGCGCAGAGCCCCCGGAGACTGGCGAGGAACGGGTCGAGCCAGTCGTCGATCGCGTACGGGTCGACGTCGTCGGCCTCCGGGTCGCGGGTCGCCAGGGCCCGGCGCAGCGCCGCCGGCTCCGGGCCGAGCCGCTCCCAGGCGGCCTCGACCGGTGCCCAGAAGCGGGCTCGGGGGTCGCCTGGTCACCGACCGGAACGCCCCGACGTGGTGGGTGCTGGCCGACGCCGAGGGCAACGAAGCGTGCGTGGCCACCTGGCTGGGCCGCGACTGAACGTCGGTGGGCCGCAGCGACGGGCCCGCCCGGTCCGGCCGCCGCGATCGCTCGACGACGCCAGGAGCATCCCGGCGGTCCCCCTCACACCCAACCGCGGCTGGCTGCCTGTACGCCGGCCTGGAACCGGCTGGCCGCGCCCAGCCGCTCGGTCAGTGACGTCATCATCCGCTGCACGCTGCGCACGGAAACCGCCAGCTTGCGGGCCGCCGACTCGTCGGTGTGCCCGGCGGCGAGCAGTCGCAGCAGTTCACGTTCCTGCGGGGTGAGCCCCTGATCGTCGGCGGCCGTCCGTTCGCCGAACGGGGTCGCGCTGTGCCACACCTGCTCGAAGAGCGCGATCAGTCCGGCGATGACGCCCGGGCTGCGCAGCTCCAACGCGCCCTGCCGTGAGTTGCCGGGATCGATGGGGACCAGCGCGATCTCCCGATCGACGATGACCATGCGCATGGGCAGCGTCGGCGTGGTGCGCGACTGACCGCCCAGGCCCGCCATCAACCGGGCGTGGGCCAGCGTGGCGGGATCGTTGCGGAAGCTGTCCTGGTACACGTTCCGGATGCGGACACCGCGCTGCAAGGCCTGCTGGTTGAGCGGCGCCTCCGCCTGGATGGTGTCCGGGGCTTGCGCGCCCCCGGTGGTGAACGAGAGGCACTCGGTGCGCGCGCTGTGGGCCAGCTCGGCCAGCCGGTCCCGGACGCTCTCGATCCCGTCGAGCACCCGGCCCTCCGCCGCCTGGTGCTGGTCGTCGTGGGCGGTCGCGATGGCGGCGATGGCGGCCCTGGTCGCCTCGACCTGTCGCTGCCGGACCGCGACGTCCGCCTCCACCTTGGCCAGCAGCGCCATGAGTCCGGCCTGCGGCCGTACCACCCGCGCCTGGTCGCGCTGCGGGGCCAGCCGGATCAGCGCGAGGTCGGCCAGCACGTCCAGTGCCGCGGTCACCTGCTCCGGCGGGACGCCCAGGTGGTCGGCCAGGCCGGCGACGTTCAGGTCGGGGCGTTGCAGCATGGCGCGGTAGACCGCCTCGTGCTCCGCGGACAGCCCCAGCAGATCGAACACAGCCCCTCCCCCGAGTAGGACCCATCGACGAGCATTCTGCCCCCCGCTGATCATTTTCGTGGTCCCGACGAGCACCTGGCGGGGTTCCGCCGGGCGGGGTCACGCCAGGCCGAGCCTGGTGACAAGGCCTGGCGGGCCCGCGATGCTTTCTTCAGCGGCGGCGAGATCCACCATGAAGCCCCGCAATCCACACCAACAGCGACACGTAACACATCACGGGGGAGTAAATCGATATGTCCACATGTATGGATGTACGGCGCGACCTGATCATGATCGGTCTCCTCGCTCTCGCTCTTGCGATCGCCCTGGGAGCCGGACCGGGCACGCTGGCCGTACTCGCCGACGGGTTCGGCTGGGGCGGACCCACGCCGGACGGCCCGGCGGCCCAGGTCATGGCCGACGGGTTCGGCTGGGGTGGCCCCACGCCGGCCGGCCCGGCGGGGTGGTCCTGATGGTCGCGGCACACCTCCGGATCGCACCGCTCACCTCGACGGTCGTCCTCGACCCGGCGGTGCTGCGAGATCTCATCAACGCGCGGGCCCCGGCCGGGAGCGGCGTCGAGCACATCCGGGTCCGCGCCGGCCCGGACAGCGCCGACATCCTGGCGTTCATCGACAGCGACGACCCGGCGGCCGCCTTCGACCTCCTGCACCGCCTGGTCAGCAGCGCGATCAGGGAGTCCGAACCACTCCGTCTCTGGCGGATCGTCTAGCCGTCCGAGCCCGGACACCACCCACGTCATCCAGCAGCTGCCCGGACACGGGCGGCCGACCCACCACGTCCACAAGCCACGAACAGAGTTGAGGAGATCATCATGAACAGGTCCGGTATTCGTCGCCGGCTGGCCGTCATCGCGGCCACCGCGGGTATCGCGTTCGGGGTGGCGGTCGCTCCGCCGGCGGCCCACGCGGCTCCCACCGGCGACGGCATCGTCACCATCGCCAAGCGCGAACTGAACGACTCCAGTCGCAACCACGAGATCCCGGTCAACTGCACCTACTACGGCGGCGAGATGTTCGGCTGGCCCGCCTGCGGCGGCAGAGCGGGCTGGGGCGGGGGAGGCTCCGCGTACGCCTGGTGCGCCGGGTTCGCCAAGTACGTGTGGCGGGAGGCCGGCGTCACCACCGCCATGTCGCAGATCAACGGGTACGCCGCGTCCTTCAAGACGTACGGGCTGAACAACGGCACGTGGCACGCCCGGGGCGGTAGCTACGTCCCTCGGCCCGGCGACGCGATCACCTTCGACTGGGGCAACGACGGCGACGTCAACCACGTCGGCATCGTGAAGTCCGTGTCGGGGACCACCCTCTACACCATCGAGGGCAACACCAGCGACCGGACCGCCTCGCACACCTACTACAACTACAACAGCAACTCCCAGATCGAGGGCTTCACCACCGCCGTCGGCGTGACCGGCGGCAGCACCACCCCGACCGAGCCGGAGCGCTGGGTGGCCGACGTGACGGGTGACGGGTACCACGACCTGGTGGCCCGCAGGACGGACGGCAGCCTGTGGCTGTACTCGAACAACATCGTCCGCGACAACGGCGTCCCGTACAGCTCCGGGTCCTCGCGGCAGATCGGCAGCGGCTGGAGCGGTGCCGACCGGATCGTCAACGCCGACGTCACCGGTGACGGATACACGGACCTGCTCCTGGTGAAGTCGGACGGCAGCATGATCCTGTACCCGAACAACATCGTCCGTGACGACGGCGTCCCGTTCAGCAGCCCGGACTCCCGCGTGGTCGGCAGCGGCTGGGGCAACTTCGACCGGATCGTCGGCGCCGACGTGACCGGTGACGGCTACACCGACCTGGTGGCCCGCAAGACCGACGGCACCCTGTGGCTCTACCCGAACAACATCGAGCGCGACAACGGCATCCCGTTCAGCAGCTCCGCCGCACGGCAGATCGGCAGCGGCTGGGGCGGCTTCGACACGCTGGTCGGCGCCGACGTGACCGGTGACGGTTACACCGACCTGGTGGGCCGCAAGACCGACGGCACGCTGCTGCTCTACGCGAACAACATCGTCCGCGACAACGGCGTCCCGTTCAGCGGCTACCAGCAGATCGGCAGCGGCTGGGGCGGCTTCGACACGCTGGTCGGCGCCGACGTGACCGGTGACGGTTACACCGACCTGGTGGGCCGCAAGACCGACGGCACGCTGCTGCTCTACGCGAACAACATCGTCCGCGACAACGGCGTCCCGTTCAGCGGCTACCAGCAGATCGGCAGCGGCTGGGGTGGCTTCAACAGCATCAGCTGACGGCATCACCTGACCGCATCACCTGACGACGCGCCGCCTGGAACTAGGTTGCCGCGTTCCGTCCGGTTCGCTGAGGATGGCCGCGATGAGCGCTCTCAAGATGCACGCCGACGAGATCGAGACCGACGTCGACCTGGTCCGTCGCCTTTTGGCCGGACAGTTCCCGCACTGGGCCGGGCTGCCGATCCGTCCCGTCCCGTCGTACGGCACCGACCACGACATCTACCGACTCGGTGAGCACCTCGTCGTCCGGCTACCGCGGATCGGCTGGGCCACCAGGCAGGCGGCACAGGAGGCGGAGTGGCTGCCGAAGCTCGCCCCGCACCTGCCGCTCGCCCTGCCCGTGCCGGTGGCGATGGGACGCCCCGCCGAGGGCTATCCCTTCGACTGGTCGGTGTGCGAGTGGCTGCCGGGCGAGAACGCGAACGGCACCATCGACGACCTGGACCGGGCGGCGGTCGATCTCGCCGCGTTCGTGGCCGCGCTGCGCCGGATCGACACCACCGGCGCCTTCCCGCGCCTTCCCGGCCAGCGGGGCGCACCCCTCGCGGAGCTCGACGAGGGCGTCCGGCGGGCGGTCGCGCGGCTCGGCGACCGGATCGACGGTACGGCGACCCTGCGGTCGTGGCAGGAGTCGCTCGACGCCCCGGCGTGGGACGCCCCGGAGGTCTGGGTGCACGGCGATCTGCTGCCGGGCAACCTGCTCGTCGTCGACGGCCGGCTGTCCGCGGTCATCGACTTCGGCGGCCTCAACGTCGGTGATCCCGCCTGCGACCTGCAACCGGCGTGGAACGTGTTCGCCGGCGCCAGCCGCGAGCGGTTCCGCGCCGAACTCGACGTCGACGACGCGTCCTGGCTGCGGGGGCGTGGCTGGGCGCTGTACCAGGCCGTGCTGGCCCTGCCCTACTACTGGGCGACCAACCCCGGCATCGTCCGGCAGGCCACGCACGCCCTGGCGCAGGTCCTCGGCGACCGGCGCTGACCTCCCGGTCCGCCCTGTTGACACCTGCCTGGCCGGCACGGCCTCCACCGGCGGGCAGCCGTAATCCGGGTCCGATCGGCTGTGCGGCCGGCTGTGATCGAGCAGCCTGCGATACGGTCGGACGCTGTGACCGCGCCTGAGATCACCGTCGCCACCGCGGAAGACCGTGGACGCGTCATCGCCTCGCTGGTCGCCGCCTTCACCAAGGACCCCGTCCTCCGGTACCTGTTTCCCGACGAGGCGACCTACCCGCAGTACGCCGCCGCCTTCTTCGGGCACCTCTTCGACAAGCGGGTCCGCAAGGAAACGATCTGGACGATCGAGCGCGGAGCGTCGGTCGCGATCTGGGAGCCTCCCGCGATGCAGAGCGAGTGGCCGGACGACGACCTCGTCGCCCAACTGCCCGCCGACGCACTGGCCCGCGTCCACGCCTACGACGAGGCCGTGCATGCGGCACTGCCGGCCGCTCCCTACTGGTACCTCGGTGTCCTGGGTACCCACCCGCAGAACGTCGGCCGCCGGTGGGGCCACGCCGTCATGCGAGCCGGACTGCTCCGCGCCGCCGCTGACGACCTGCCGGCGATCCTGGAGACCAGCAACCCCGACAACGTCGAGGTGTACGGCCGCGCCGGCTGGGAGGTGGTCCGCGCCTTCACGGAGCCGCTGCCCACCTGGATCATGCGGCATCCGGGGTAGGTGTCAACCCGCCGGCTTGTCGCTCCCGGCGGGTGGCGGAGGAAGGAGCAGGCATGTCAACGGAACCGGAGCCCGGCCTCGCGCCCGAGCACACGAGACCCCGTTATGCCGAGGCTGATCCGATCGTGATGACGGTCGACGGGCAGGACTTCCGCATCCGTCAGCGTGCTGAGAAGCCCGGCGAGTACGACTTCGACTGGCTCAGCGGGCCGCACGAATACGGCTTCGGGATCACCAGAGCTGACGGCTACGCGATGACGCTGCCTGAGATGGAGGAGGCCATCCGGAACTTCCTCGCTGAGATCGACCCCGCCACCGGATACCTGAAGGAGTAGTTGAGCGGGCGTAACCTCGCCCGCTAGCTCTCGGGGGCTATGTGTAGCAACGGGCCGCCCATCAGCAAGGTAGGCGGCCCGTTCTGCTGTGCGTGTGTGGACTACACCCAACGCCTGCCGCTGGGGCCTGCCTGGGCCATGCCGAGCAGGTGGGCCAGCCGGTACCGCAGTACGCGCGCCTGCCCGATCGACAGAACGAGGCTGACTGCGGCGCTGCCTTCCACGCTGGTCAGCTTCACCATCGGCTCGGCGGCCGGGTGCAGAGCCTGGACGAGGGCCACGCCAACGATGAACGCCTCCGGCCGGTTGGTGTCCACGTGCCGGGCGCGGGAGCGATGCTGGCCTCGGCGCTGGCAGTCGTCCCGGTCGCACCAGCGCGGGTGGCCCTGGTCGGCCGGCTCGGCAAGGGTGCCAGTGGCGTAGACGTGCACGTAGCCGCAGGGCCGATCCACGTCGGGTGCCAGGCCGGCCGGATGGGCGTCCAGCCCGGCGCGGGCGATTACGGCGGTGGCGTGGGTGGTGTGCGCGGGGCAGGTGTACGCGCAGGCGTCCAGGGAGTCGGCGGTGTACAGCTCGATGCGGACCGTCGCGGGCTCTCCGCAGGTGGGCAGGCTGGGTAGGGTGCTCACGGGTCGCCTCCTAGCTAGGCGATCAAGGCCCTCGATCAGCGGCGCAATCGCTGGTCGGGGGCCGCCTCTGTTCTGGCCACGACAAACGTACAGTCCACGTACGTCTAGTGACTAGACGTCTAGAGGCTGGACAACCCCGAACACGTACAGATCATGTGCGTGCCTACGCTCTCGCCCATGACCAGCCCGCTGTCCAATGTGCCGCTCTACCGGCAGTTGGCAGATCTGCTTGCCAAGCAGATCGAAGAGGGCAAGCTCCTTCCCGGGCAGCCGTTGCCGAGCGAACTGCACCTGCAGCAGACCTACGGCGTTGCCCGGGGCACCGTGCGGATGGCCATGCGCGAGCTGCGCGACAGGGGTCTGGTCGTCACCGTTCACGCGCGGGGCACCTTCGTCGCCGAGCAGGGCTGACCACGGCTGACGCGGATGCACCCCGGTGTACCCGGCTCTGTCGAAGATCAGCCCTGATCAGCGTTTCCGCTGGTGACAGTGGTGCGCCCGGCAGGATTCGAACCTGCGGCCTTGGGATTAGAAGAAGATCGCGGATGGCTGGTCAGGTGACTTCACACCTGGTCCGCCGGTCCGTCGTTGTCGGCTAGCGTCGGTATCAGCGGGCGGACTTGGCTGTACGGATGGCTGTACGGGTCACCTCGCCAGTCCCTCGAAGTGGGCACGAAGATCGGCAACGAGCGAGGTCATCTGTTCTCCCGCCTCGACGGTGATGAAGACTCGGGCGAGCCATCCGTCGGGTGAGTAGGAGTCCTGGTGAAGGGTGCCGCCTAGAGAGACGTGCCCCTTGCCGTCGTGGCGGGCGGTGACCCGCATGGTGGCGTCCAATGATCGCCAACTACGTTCACCCTCCCAGCCGCGCCAGTCGTCGGCCAGCTGCTCGAAGAAGATGACGAGGTCCGGCTCTTGGGCGTGAGTCGGCCATGCAAGCTCTACTCCGCGTCGAGCGGTGAGTCCTTGATCATGCAGCTCTACCTGCATCACGGCGACGTACCCGTCACCCCACGGGTCTTCTGGTGGATGAAGCACCCACGTGCTCTCTGCGGGTGGATAGCCGATGATCAGTGGGTTCATGATGCCGCATTATGGCTGGCGGATCTCCTCGTCGGGCAGTCGCCAGACCGTCCGGGGAGCCTGGTAGCCCTTTGGGTGCCCGACGAGGTGATCCGCCCCCGGCCGATCTCTGAGGAGGGCCGGGGTTCGGGGCGGAGCCGCGAGGTCTTCGAGGTCTTGTCGTCCGTCAGCGTGGCCGGCCCGGCCGATGCCGGCCGGAGGTCGCCAGCAGGCCGGGGCCGGGCCGGCGCGGCCCGCTTTGCGGGCCGCTCTTGATCCTAAAGAGGTCAATTCGGCAACCGGTCGTCCAATCTTCGCTCGCCGAGAAGACTGCCAGCTCAGGTCTGGGCCGCGCGGCCGGTCACCCAACTCTCCAGGCATGACCCCGTCCTACAGTGGGTCTTGGTGTAGCCCTTCGTCGATGTACGCTCGGGTGGTGGGTAGAGCAAGCCGAAGGAAGCACGAGAAGCGTCAGATACAGCTGCAGCGTCCCGAAATTGAACGCGCCCTCGAAGAGCATCTAGGCTTTTTGTTTCGGTCGGCACTTTCATACGACGAAGGCTATGAGGACGAGGCGAAGCGGCTTGCCGTTAGCTTGAGAGCCATTCTGCACAACACGGCTCAATCCCACAGTCTTTTAGCGCAACTGGATTTAGGGAGCAAGCTTTTCACCGATACGGCCGCTCATATCGATCCTCGGAATCTCGGAAATACGCCCGGGCTCGTCATCATGGAGATGATCGTAGGAGTCGGGGTGACCTATGTGGCTCCGCTAGGGATGCTTTCTCCCTCTCGGATCCACCCGCCGGCCCCCTTCCAGGCCTGGTGGGATTCTCCGGTCATGAAGATCGGGGAACACCTTTGGTCTAGAAAGCAGCTTGTCCTAGCGCTGGCAAATAAAGATGGTGGTGCGCACGTAGACCCTTCGCTCGACGAGGACTACTACGCCTTATCTCGGCGAAATCTCTTGGGCGTCACCTATGTGGACGCGTCGGGGGCGCAGGAGGCGCAAGGTAACCCGGCTGCGGCTGCTGTTCGCCAGATCGCTTACGAGGTTCTTGGCACCTTCGAACGAGAGCAGCCGAACACCATGCCAAAGAATGCGAAGGCATGACGCGCCCCTGTCAGCCGAGCGGGAATCGAGCGACAACCTCCCACTCGTACATGCGCCGGTCGCGGTGCATCTCGATCAGGTCGATGTGGCTGATCCGAACGGCGGCACGATCCGGCTCAATGACCTCGACGGCGCGGATGTACGGCGCTGCCGGCCCATCTGCCGTCAGGTAGGCGACGCTCACGTGTGCCGGTACCGGCCGTGATCCTCGGGGACCTGGTCCTTACCGGCGACTCGTTCAATGACCGTCCGGGTAGCTGCTCGTAGTCTCTGAACGGCCTCAGCGGGTATCGCCGGCATGACGATGGCTTCGTCCGCGACGACGATCTCACCGAACTCGACGTCGACGGCAGGCAGTTGGGCGAGTTGCTCGCCCGCTTCCTTGGTGATCGCGGCCAACGTCTCGTCCGTGGTCTCGTCGGTGAACCCGATGCCCTGCATGGTCAGGTGCAGCCACTGGTCTGGAATGAGGGTCACGGGCGGGGCGACAGCCAATGCCGATCGGTATGAATCAGCAAGGCGGTACAAGTCCGGCTGGTCTTCAAAGGTGACGTGGAAGGCGTAGAAGCGCCGGCCGACACGCCAGCCGGGCCGCCACCACCAGTGGTCGCGGACCTGGGCGGCGTGCTGGCCGGGAGCAAGGTCAGCGAATGACACGGCTTTCTCCTGTCAGACCTCAGACGGCGCTTCCGGCTCGATTGCCTTTGGCTCTACCTCGTACTCGTCGATGACCATGATCCGGTCGGCAGGCCACACGGACTCTGACACTTCCAGGATCGTGCCGTCTTCGGCTCGGGCGACGTGGATGACGTGCATTACTGGGGCACCCATGGGCAGGGTGAGGGCCGCTGCTTCATCCGTGGTTGGAGCCGGGCAACCCACTGGTCGCGGACGGTGGTGTAGCGCTTGCCGCTCAGGTCCTCGATGCAGAGGAACAGGCCCTTGGGGACCACGGTGGGCTCTTCGAGGAAGGTGCCACCGGCAATCTCCACAGGCATGTAGCTGGCACCGATCTCCTCGGGCCTCCCGGTCTCTCGGTCGAAGAGGTGCCGACGCCGAACAACTGCCTCGGTACCGGGCTCGACCGCCATCACCTCGGCGATATGCGCGGGTACTGGCGCACGTCCGGCGAACACGATCTCGTGCCGGAGGTGAGCGGTGAGCAGCTGCTGGTCCTTGCGCGCTCGCCCGTAACGATCACGGGAGCGACGTTGGTCTGATCCGGAACTCACTCGGTGATGCTGAGCGGGAGGAACTGGTGCACCGCAATGCGGCGAAGTCGGTGCGTCCACCGGCCATGCGTCAGGTCGAGCGTCGCGCCCTGGGCGTGGAAGAGGCCAAGCGGCTGCTCGATGCACTGCGGGGTCACCGTCTGGAAGCGCTGTACGTCTGCGCGCTGACGGTGGGACTCCGACGCGGAGAACTGCTCGGGCTCGCCTGGGCGGACATCGATTTCGACGCGGGCACCCTGACCGTTCGGCAAACCGTCCAGCGCGCGGAGGGCCGGTTGCAGATCGTCGCCCCGAAGACGGAGCGGTCTCGGCGGACGGTGCCTGTGCCGGCGCAGACTCTCGCACTCTTCCGCGCCCATCGCCGCAAGCAAGCCGCGGACTCACTGGCGGCGGGGGAGCGGTGGCAGGATCACGGCCTGGTCTTTCAGTCCAGGGTCGGGACGCCGAGGGACCCGGACCACATAGACCGGACTTGGCACAAGATCCGGGCTGCGGCCGACCTCGACTGGCTGCGCCTGCACGACCTGCGCCATGCCTGCGCCACGTTCCTGCTCGTCTCGGGGGCCTCGCCGCGAACGGTGATGAAGGTGCTCGGGCACAGCCAGATCGGGTTGACGATGAACACCTACGCCCACGTTCTGCCGGAGATCGAGCGGGCCGCCGTCGACCAGGCCGCGAAGCACCTCTTCGGCTGACTTGGCTGTACGGATGGCTGTACGGGGGCCGTGGTGATCGTCTCGACCGGGAGCGGGAAGCCGCTGACCTGCGGTGACGTGGGTGCGCCCGGCAGGATTCGAACCTGCGGCCTTGGGATTAGAAGTCCCCTGCTCTATCCGCTGAGCTACGGGCGCGCGGCGTGCGTGTCGCGCCAAGAGGGTACCGCCGCACCCCCGGGCCGCGGGGGAACGGGTGCCCGCTGCGGCGCGGTGATCAGCGTCGCACGCCGCCGCGCGTCCGGTCATCCGGGTTCCGGCCGGGCGCGCCCCGTACCCTCGGTTTCGTGCTGCTGGAACCGGACGCCGAGAACGAGGTCGCCTACGAGCTGTGCCAGCTCCTGGGGCGCGCGATCCTGCCGGTCCGCCCGGCCGGGCCGGCCGACGACGGGCCTGCCGGCACCGCGTTCTTCTTTGCGCACGCGACGGGGGAGTACCTGCTCACCGCCGACATCCTGACCCGGGTCGAGGCCGGCGAGGTCGGGCTGCGGCCGAGCGTCACCGAGCCGACCGGGGCGGCCCCCGACGCGCTGGTCCTGCCGCACTTCGCCGACCGGTGGGGGCACCTGCCCGATCTCGGGGTGGCGGCGCTGCCCACCGCCGGGCTGCACGAGCGGGCGGCCGGGCAGGGCTGGCGCTGGCGTACCCAACCGGTGCCGGACGCGGTGGCGGCCGGCGCGGACGACGTCGCCCGGATCGGCGCGGAGCCGATCACCGCGATCGTGCTGGCGCTGGGTGTCCGCGACGACGGGTCGCGGCCGCTGGAGGTCGCGGTCGAGCGGGCCGTCCGCGCGGGCGACGGCCTGCGGATCACCGGCGAGCTGCCCGCCGGGTACGTCGGCGCGCCCGTCTTCGGCGTGCAGGCCGACCCGGCGGGGGAGGTCGGGCTGCGCTGCCTGGGCCTGGTGCTGCCCGGCGAGGGCGGCCATCCGGTGGCCGGCTTCGACCGGATCACCGCCGAGCTGCCGACCGGCGGCTGAGCCCCGGTCAGCCGGCCTGCGGCGCTCCCGCCGGTGCGGTGTCGGCGACCGGCTCCCGGCTGCTGGGGACCGTGGTCGCGCCGGACTCCGTCGCGACGGGGCCGGCGTTCGTCGGGCCCGCGCCGAGGAACGCCTCGGCCCACCGCCCGACCTCGGCGAAGACCTTCTCGCGTACGGCGGGGCCGGAGAGCGTCAGGTCGTGCAGGCCGCCGTCGAAGCGGGCCAGGGTGACGTGGTGGCCGAGCCGGGGCGCCCAGCGCACCATGTGCTCGACGTCCAGGACGGCATCGGCCAGGGCCGCGTTGTCGTGCCACTTGGTGCCCTTGAAGCTGCGGGTCGAGCAGGCCAGCAGCACGGGCACCGGGATCTCCAGCCCGGCGCGCAGCTGCCGCTGGGCGGTGCGGATGGCGTTGATCCAGCCGGCCCGGACGGGGAACCCGGCGAGCGGCTTCCAGGCCAGGTCGTACGTCCACTCGCCGCGGTGCTCGGCGTGCAGGCTCTCGCCGTACACGGTGCCCAGGCCGAAGGGGAGGATGCGCTGCGGCGCGCGGCGGCCCAGCCGGGAGACGGCGGCCGCGAGGGGTCGACGGATGACCCAGGGGGCGTTGATGTCGAAGAACGGGCTGTTCAGGAAGAGCCCGTCGACCAGACCGGCGTCGCGTCGGGCGTGCGCCCAGAGCGAGAGGATCAGGCCGCCGGTGGAGTGGCCCATGGCGAGCAGGGTGTCGTGCCCGTCGTCCTCGCGGATGATCTTCGCGGCGGCGTCCAGCTCAGGGAAGTAGTCGCCGAGGTCGCGGCAGAAGTTCGGGGTCTGGTGCGACAGCAGGCTGCGACCGTACTTGCGCAGGTCGAGCGCGTAGAAGTCCCAGCCGCGCTCGGCGAAGAAGTCGGCGACGTGGGTCTGGAAGAAGTAGTCGACGAAGCCGTGCACGTACAGCACGGCCCGCCCGGTCGGGCGCTCGGCACGCCGCCGGACCAGGGTGGCGACCACCGGTCCCTCGTTGTCGGTGCCCAGGTCGATCGTCTGCCGCTCGTACGGCGGCCCCAGCACGTCCGGTTCCACGATGGCGACGGTACGCCCGGAAGCTACCGGGCGGTAGCCCCCCGCTACCGTCCCCGCCCGATCGCACCGGTCGGGCGGGGACGGCAGCGGCGTGGCTCAAGCCGTCTCGGCGTCGGCCCGCTCCAGGTCGGCGTCGGTGTCGGCGTCGGCCACCTGGTCGCGGCCGGGCTGACCGATCTCCCGGATGTGCTTGTTGTGCCGGGGCTCCTGCTTCGTCTTGGCGTCGTTCAGCCGCCGGCGCAGGTCGTCGCGGGCGTCGTGGAGCGCCGCGCGGAGGTCCTCCTCGCCGGAGGTGGTGACGATCTTCTGCCGACCGGCGATCCAGCACTCCAGCGTGACCTTCTGCCCGCGCGCCTCGCGGTCCTTGACCGACACCTCCAGCTCGGTGGCGTCGGCGTGGAACGCGGCCAGCCGCGCGTCCAGGGTCGCGAAGTGTTCCACGATCCAGTTCCGGTCGCCCTGGGAGAAGCCGGCGCCGACGCGCAGGCACTCGGCAACGGTCGCCGGGTTGCTCACCGCGCTCATCGCCGCACCTCCCGCTCGGTGCGGACGGGGCCGGTGGTACGCGAGCTGAGAATCATCGTCACTGACCTTTCTCATCGAACCTCGTGCCGTGCTGGCTCTCGGTTGATCAAATCCATACCCAGACGGAGTCGATCCCACGCCGGGTGACCCCGCCGTCCGATCCTGGTCACACCCGGTACGGCCCCCAGAGCCGCTCGGCCCTAGCAGACCGGCCCTTGATCAGGTTCTTGTCCACAGGCGGTCTGGTTGTCCACAGGCGGGTCCGGTCCGCTCCCGGCGCGGCGCCGACCCGGCCAGGCTCGGCACCGAGTCGACTCGCCACGGCAGGCCCTGGACCCCTGGGAGGGGACGATGTTCGATACCTACGTAACAATTGTCGGTAATGTCCTGACGGCACCCGAGTGGCGCCGTACCACGCAGAGCAAGACCCTGGTCGCCAACTTCAAGGTCGCCTCGACCGCCCGCCGGCTCGACCGGGACAGCGGCCGGTGGGTGGACGGCAACAGCCTCCGCGTCCGGGTCAACTGCTGGCGCAAGCTGGCCGAAGGGGTGGCGGCCTCGGTGATGGTCGGCGACCCGGTGGTGGTGGCCGGCCGCCTCTACACCCGCGACTGGACCGACGACGCGGGCAACCACCGCACCCTCTACGAGCTGGAGGCGGTCGCCGTCGGGCACGACCTGTCCCGCGGGCGGGGCCGGTTCCTGCGCAACAAGCCGACCATGGCCACCAGCACCGTCGAGGACGCCGAGGCGGCCGGCCGGGTACAGGGCGAGCCGACCGAGCCGGTGCCGCACGAGCAGGCGCCGGCCGCGCCGGACGACCGGCCGTTCGACGAGGACTTCGAGTTCTCCGGCTTCGCCGTGCCCCGCGCCGGCCACGAACCGCCCGGTACCGGGTTCGACGAGCGGACCGACCCGTTCGACGAGGAGGGCGACGAAACGCCGGCGTCCGGCGACGAGCTGGCTCCGGTGCCGGGGGACGGCGAACAGAGCGCCGGGGAGGGCGAGCTGGACGCCGTACCGGAGGAGACCGCCGTCGCGCCGGCCGGGCGGGGTCGGCGCGGGCGCGGCCGGGTGCCGGTGCCGGCCTGACCAGGCGGGCCGGAGCCGGTGAGCCGCGCAGGGGTGGCGCCGCTGCGGCCCGACCGGGCGTACGGGCGGGGGCGGGGTGGCGACGGCGGCGTCGGTCACCCCGCCGTACGGCTAGGCTGGCCGGCCGGAGGTGGTGCGAGGTGCGTCAGGCGACCGCCGTGGCGAACGCGGCAGGGCTGGTGGCGGGGTATGCCCTGGACTCCCTGCTCGGCGACCCGCGTCGCTGGCACCCGGTGGCCGGCTACGGCCGTGCGGCCGGTGTCCTCGAACGGCGGGTCTACCGCCCCGACCGGGCCGCCGGCGCCGTCTTCACCACGCTCGCCGTCGGCGCGCCGGTGCTGCTCGGCGCCGCCGCCACCGTGGCGACCCGGCGGCACCCGGTGCTGCGGGGTCTGCTCGTGGCCGCGGGCACCTGGACGGTGCTGGGCGGGCGCACCCTGCGCCACGAGGCCGGCGTGATGGGGTCCGCCCTGCGCGGCGGCGACCTGCCGGCGGCCCGGCGCCGCCTGGGCCACCTCTGCGGGCGGGACCCGTCCGCGCTCGACGAGTCCGAGCTGGCCCGGGCCACCGTCGAGTCGGTCGCCGAGAACACCTCCGACGCGGTGGTCGCCCCACTGCTCTGGGGAGCGGTTGCCGGGCTGCCCGGCCTGCTCGGCTACCGCGCGGCCAACACGCTCGACGCCATGGTCGGCCACCGCTCGCCCCGCTACGCCCGCTTCGGCACCCCGTCCGCCCGCCTCGACGACGTGCTCAACCTGGTGCCGGCGCGGCTGACCGGGCTGCTCACCGTCGCCCTCGCCCCGACCGCACACGGCGACCGGGCCCGCGCCTGGCACGTCTGGCGCCGTGACCGCGACGACCACCCCAGCCCCAACGCCGGCCAGTGCGAGGCGGCGATGGCCGGTGCCCTCGGCGTCCGGCTCGGCGGGCGCAACGTGTACTTCGGTCGCTCCGAGGTGCGGCCGTTCCTCGGCGACGGCCCCCGCCCCGAGGCGCGGCACCTCCGGCGGGCCGCCCGGATCTCCGGCGCCGTCGGGCTGGCCGCGCTCGGGATCGCGGCCGCCTGGCCACTGACGGGCGGGCGGTTGGTGGCGGCGGTGGGCCGGCGGGGGCTGCGCGGCCTGGGCGCCGGCGGCCGGGGGAGTGGACGGTGAGCGGCGGGCTGCTGGTCGCCGGCACCACCTCCGACGCCGGCAAGAGCGTGCTCACCGCCGGCATCTGCCGCTGGCTGCACCGCCAGGGGGTCGCGGTGGCCCCGTTCAAGGCGCAGAACATGTCCAACAACTCCGCCGTTGTCGTCGGCCCCGATGGCCGCGGCGGGGAGATCGGCCGCGCCCAGGCGATGCAGGCCGCCGCCTGCGGGCTCGCCCCCGACCTGCGGTTCAATCCGGTGCTGCTCAAGCCCGGCAGCGACCTGGCCAGCCAGGTGGTGCTGCTCGGCGAGGCCGTCGACACCGTCACCGCCGGCAACTTCCGCGAGCTGCGGCCGAAGCTCGCCGAGACCGCGTACGCGGCCCTGGCCGAGCTGCGCGAGGCGTACGACGTGGTGATCTGCGAGGGCGCCGGTAGCCCGGCCGAGATCAACCTGCGGGCCGGCGACTACGTCAACATGGGGCTGGCCCGGCACGCCGGCCTGCCCACCATCGTCGTCGGCGACATCGACCGGGGCGGGGTGTTCGCCTCGATGTTCGGCACCGTCGCCCTGCTCGACCCGGCCGACCAGGCGCTGGTCGCCGGCTTCGTGATCAACAAGTTCCGGGGCGACCTGGGGCTGCTCCAGCCGGGGCTCGACATGCTGCGCGGGGTCACCGGTCGCCCGACGTACGGGGTGCTGCCCTGGCACCTCGACCTCTGGCTCGACGCCGAGGACTCGCTCGCGTACGGGCGGGTGCTCGGCCGGCCCGCCGCGCCCCGCGGCACCGACTGGCTGGACGTCGCCGTGGTCCGGCTGCCCCGGATCAGCAACGCCACCGACGTGGAGGCGCTCGCCACCGAGCCGGGCGTGCGGGTTCGACTGACCGTCGAGCCCGCCGAACTGGCCGCCGCCGACCTGATCGTTCTGCCCGGCTCCAAGTCCACCGTCGCCGACCTGGCCTGGCTGCGCGAGACCGGCCTCGCCGACGCCGTCACCGCGCACGCCGCCGCCGGCCGGCCGCTGCTCGGCATCTGCGGCGGCTTCCAGATGCTCGGCCGGGCCATCCACGATGCGGTGGAGAGCCGCCGGGGCAGCGTCCCCGGGCTGGGCCTGCTCCCCGTCGAGATCACCTTCGACCCGCGCAAGACCGTCCGGCAGGCGGTGGGCACCGCCGCCGCTGGCGTCCCGGTGCGCGGCTACGAGATCCACCACGGGTACGTCTCGACCGCCGACCCGGGCCTGCCCCCGCTGCTGACGTACGCCGACGGCGACGGTGAGGGCGCGCGCCTCGGCGCGGTGTACGGCACCCACTGGCACGGCGCGTTCGAGTCCGACGAGTTCCGCCGCCGGTTCCTCACCGAGGTGGCCCGGACTGCCGGTCGGCACGGTTTCCAGGTGGCGCCGGACACCGCCTTCGCCGCCGCCCGGGAGCGCTCGCTCGACCTGCTCGGGGACCTGGTGGAGGAACACCTCGACACCGATGCGCTGTGGCGGCTGGTCGAGACCGGCGCGCCGGCCGACCTGCCGTTCATCCCGCCCGGGGCCCCGCCGGCGATCTGACCGGCCGGGCCGCCCCCTGATCGACACCGGTTACGGGAAGTGGTGGTGTCCCGTTCGCTGGGATACCGCAACCTCGCCGCCATCGCTGAGCGGGCCCGGCTGGCGCGGCCCGGTCACGGGCGGATGTCGGCGGGCTCGTCGGAGAACGGCAGTCCCGCCTCCCGCCACGCCTGCACCCCGCCGATCATGTCGGTCGCGTTGCGCAGCCCCAGCGCCTGCAGGCTCGCCGCGGCGAGGCTGGAGGCGTAGCCCTGCCGGCACACCACGACGATCTCCCGGTCGTATCCGGTCGCCTCGGGGATGCGCCACTCGCTCGCCGGGTCCAGCCGCCACTCCAGCACCGTCCGGTCGATGACGACCGCGCCGGGCAGCTCGCCCTGCTCGCGGCGCTGCGACTCGGTACGGGTGTCGACCAGCAGGGCGCCGGCCCGCACCGCCTCGACCGTCTCCTGCGGACTCAGCCGGCGCAGCCCGGCACGGGCCTGTTCCAGCAGGGCGTCCACGCCCGGACTCATCACGTCATGCAGCACATCCAGATCATGCCGGTCACCCGGAGGGACCGCCGGGCGAAACGGCCGGGCTGAAGACGGAACCAGGCTCACGGGGGACAACACCGCGATTACCCGGCGCGACCAGGGCGGACGGCCACCGGGCCGGGGGTCCGTGCGGCTCCCGGCGGCGCTAGCGTCGGCCGGGTGAGGGGAGAGCGGGAGGACGTCGGCGAGGTGCCCGGGCGGGTGAGGGGAGAGCGGGAGGACGTCGGTGAGGTGCCCGGCCGGGTGACGGGGGACCGGGAGGACGTCGGTGAGGAGCCCGGCCGGCCGCGGGTGGCGGTGGTCGAGGCGTACGCGGCGCTGGCTCGCCGGGTGCTGGCCCGGCCGGCGCGGTTGGGGCGTACCCGACTGGTGGCAGTCGACGGGCCGAGCGGCGCGGGCAAGAGCGTGTTCGCCGCGCGCCTCGCGGACGCCCTCGCCGCGCTGCCCGGCGGCGAGCGGCCACCGGTGGTGCACACCGACGACCTGCTCGACGGGTGGGACGACCAGTTCACCTTCTGGTCCCGGCTGGAGGAGCGGGTGCTGGCGCCGCTGCGGGCCGGGCGGGAAGGGGCGTACCAGCGCTACAGCTGGGTGCGGCGGGGCTTCCTGCCCCGGGCGGTGCCGGTGCCGGTCGCGCCGGTGCTGGTGGTGGAGGGGGTGAGCGCGGCGCGGGCGACGATCCGCCCCGAGCTGAGCCTCGCGGTTTTCGTCACCGCCCCGGCGCCGCTGCGCCGGGCCCGGGCGCTGGACCGCGACGGCCCGCAGATCCTGCCGGAGCTGCGCCGCTGGCACGCCGGGGAACGCGCGCACTTCGCCGCCGATAGCACCGCCGCGCACGCGGACCTGGTGGTCGACGGCGCGCCGGCGCTGCCGCACGACGCCGCGCGCTACCTCGTGCGCCACCCCGCGAGCTGTGGCGACGCGGCCTCGCGAGGTGCGCCGAGGTAAGGGCGGAATACGATGCCGGTCATGACCACACCGATCATGTCCGAGTCCGAGGTGCGGGCCGCCGTCGAGCGTGAACTGCCCGGTGTCCGTGCCGACCTGGAACGACTCGTCCGCATCCCCGGCATCGCCTTCGAGGGCTTCGACCACTCGCACGTGGAGCGTTCCGCCGAGGCCGTCGCGGAGCTGCTGCGCGGCTGCGGCCTCGACACCCGGATCGTCCGCTCCGGCGGCCAGCCGGCGGTGATCGGGACGAAGCCGGCGCCGCCCGGGGCGCCCACCGTCCTGCTGTACGCCCACCACGACGTGCAGCCGGTCGGCGACCTGTCGCTCTGGGAGTCCGACCCGTTCGAGCCGGTCGAGCGGGACGGCCGCCTCTACGGCCGGGGCGCCGCCGACGACAAGGCCGGCATCATGGCGCACGTCGCGGCGCTGCGCGCCTTCGGCGACCAGCTTCCGGTCGGCGTGGTCCTCTTCATCGAAGGCGAGGAGGAGTACGGCTCCGACTCCCTGGAGCGGCTGCTCGCCGAGCACCGCCAAGAGATCGCCTCCGACGTGATCGTGATCGCCGACTCCACCAACTGGGACGTCGGCGTGCCGGCGCTGACCACCTCGCTGCGCGGCATCGTCAACTGCTTCGTCGAGGTGCGCACCCTCGACCACGCGGTGCACAGCGGCATGTTCGGCGGTGCGGTGCCGGACGCGCTGACCGCGCTGGTCCGGCTGCTGGCAACCCTGCACGACGACGCGGGTGACGTCGCCGTGGAGGGGCTGGTCGGCCGGGAGGGCGCCACCGTCGACTACCCCGCGGACCGGTTCCGCACCGAGGCCGGCCTGGTCGCGGGCGCCTCCCTCTTCGGGACGGGCCGGATCACCGACCGGCTCTGGACCAAGCCGGCGCTCGCCGTCCTCGGCATCGACGCCCCGGCCACCGGCGAGGCGCCGAACGCGCTGGTGCCGTCGGCCAAGGCCAAGCTGAGCGTACGGCTGGCGCCGGGCGACGACCGGACGCGCGCGTACGACCTGCTTCGTACCCACCTGGAGAAGCACGCTCCGTGGGGCGCCCAGGTGACGGTCACCTTCGAGCACGACGGGGACCCCTGCGTCATCGACGCCACCGGGCCGATGTTCGACGCGGCGCGTTCGGCGTTCCGGGTTGCCTGGGACGGCACCGACCCGGTGGACATCGGCGTCGGCGGCTCCATCCCGTTCATCGCCACCTTCCAGGAGATGTTCCCGCAGGCCGCGGTCCTGGTCACCGGCGTGGAGGACCCGCACGCGCGGGCGCACGGCCCGAACGAGAGCCTGCACCTGGGCGAGTTCGCCCGGGTCTGCCTGGCCGAGGCGCTGCTGCTGGCCCGGGTCGCCGAGGTGGGGCACAGCTCCAGGTGACGGAACCGTAACTTCGGGGCCGATGTCGGAGTTTGCGGTGTGTCGGGCGCAGGGCTGTTATAGCCTTTCGAACATGCGTACGAACGACGTGATGGCGCGGCTCGAAGCCGCCGTGAGTGCACTGGGGGACGTCGACGTCTCCGCGTGGCCCGAGGACACGCTCAAGGAACAGCTCGGCGAGCTCTCGGCCGCGCTGGTCGCCCTCGACGGCGTCCTGTCCCGGGTCGCCGACGAGGTGCGGGCCCGGGGCCTGCGCATCGAGGAGCCCGTCTCCGCCTAAGTGGCTGTCCCGCGCCGCCCATCAGGACGGCCCGGGCACGGCAATGCCCGGGTGGTGTCGGGGGTGGCTGGCAGGATGAGGCCGTGCGGTTCCTCGACCTGGCAGCCACCTCCGCGGCGGTCGGCGCCACCAGCAGCCGGCGGGCCAAGGTGGAGCTGCTCGCCGCCGCGCTGCGGGCGCTCGACCCGATCGAGGTGCCGGCCGGCTCCGGCTACCTCGCCGGGGAGCTGCGCCAGCGGCAGACCGGCGTCGGCTGGGCCGCCCTGCGCGACCTGCCGGCACCGGCCGCCGAGCCGTCCCTGACCGTGGCCGCCGTGGACGCGGCAATCGACCGGATCGCGGCGGTCAGCGGCCCCGGCTCGCAGGCCCGCCGGCGGGAGCTGCTGGGCGCTCTCTTCGCCGCCGCGACCGCCGACGAGCAGCGACTGCTGGTCGGGCTGTTCAGCGGGGAGCTGCGCCAGGGTGCCCAGGCGGGGCTGCTCGCCGACGCCATCGCCCGGGCCGCCGAGGTGCCGGTCGCGGCCGTCCGCCGGGCCCTGCTGCTCGCGGGCGACCTGCGCGCGGTGGCGGTCGCCGCGCTCTCCGGGGGCGCCGCCGCGCTGGCCGAGTTCGGGCTCCAGGTCGGCCGACCGCTCGCCCCGATGCTGGCGCAGAGCGCCCCGTCGGTCGACGCGGCGCTCGACGCCACCGGCGTACCGGCGGTGGTGGACGTCAAGCTCGACGGCATCCGGATCCAGGTGCACCGCTCCGGCGACGACATCGCTGTCTTCACCCGCAGCCTCGAGGAGTGCACCACCCGGGTTCCGGAGGTGGTCGCCGCCGTGCGCGCGCTCCCCGCCCGCGAGCTGGTGCTCGACGGCGAGGCCATCGGGCTGGACGCCACCGGCCGTCCGCTGCCGTTCCAGCAGACCTCCAGTCGGGCCGCCCGCCGCACCACGCCGAGCACCACCGGTGGCGCTCCGGTCGCCCCGGCGGTGCTCGCCGCCGCCGAGACGACCGGCCAGACGGTGCTGACGCCGTACTTCTTCGACCTGCTGCACCTCGACGGCGAGGATCTGATCGACCGGCCCGGCCGGGAGCGGTGGGCGGCGCTGGCCGGCGCCGTCGACGAGTCGCTGCTGGTCGGCCGGATGGAGGTGGACGACGCCGAGCGGGCCGCCGTGGCCTTCGCCGCCGCCGTCGACGCCGGCCAGGAGGGCGTCGTGGTGAAGGCGCCGGACGCGCCCTACGACGCGGGCCGGCGCGGCGCGGCCTGGGTGAAGGTCAAGCCCCGGCACACCCTCGACCTGGTGGTGCTGGCGGTGGAGTGGGGCAGCGGCCGACGGCAGGGCTGGCTCTCCAACCTGCACCTCGGTGCGCGGGATCCGCGCACCGGCGACTTCGTGATGCTCGGCAAGACGTTCAAGGGCCTCACCGACGAGCTGCTGCGCTGGCAGACCGAGCGGTTCCTGTCGCTGGCGGTCGAGCGCGGCGACTGGGTCGTCCGGGTCCGCCCCGAGCAGGTGGTCGAGATCGCCTTCGACGGGGTGCAGACCAGTTCCCGCTACCCGGGCGGGATGGCGCTGCGCTTCGCCCGGGTGGTGCGCTACCGCGAGGACAAGTCCGCCGCCGAGGCGGACACCATCGACATGGTCCGGGCGATCCACGCCGGGCGGGCCGGCGGCTGACCCGCCCCGGGATCAGAACGTCGACAGCGACCGGGCGTAGTTCACCTGGTTGTTGATGTGCTGCACCTGGCCCTGGTCCAGCACCGGGATCCGGGCCACATATTGGTGCGCGCCGTTGACGACCGTCACCTGGACCGTGCCGTGGTGGCGGGTCTCCTTGATCAGCAGGAAGAGCAGGCTGAAGAAGGTCAGGCAGAAGAAGCCCACGATGGCGCAGACCAGCGCCCAGGTGGCGATCTTCTCCTCCTTCTGCCAGAAGTCCGTCACCTGCCAGGAGGCGCCGGCCAGCGGCAGCACCCCGGCCGGCGTCCGGATCACCGGCGGGCTGACCACGATTTCGCCGATCTGCACCGCCACCACGTCCGGTCGGGCCGGCGGGTAACCGGCGGGCAGCAGCGCCGGCGCGGGCACCGGCGGATGCGGCCCCGGTCGGGCCGGCGGCGCGGAGAACTGGGCCGGCACCGGGAACGGCGGCGACGGGAGGTGGGCCGGCGGCGCGGAGAACTGGGCCGTCGCGGGCGGCGCGGAGTACGCCACGGGCAGCTGCGCGGTCGGCGGCGACTGCGGGGGTACGTGTCCGACCGGTCCCGCCGGCGGCATGCCGTACGGCGCGGTCGGGGCGCCGGGGTGCGGTGCGGCGGGGTGCGGTGCGGGGAACTGCGCGGTGGGTGCGGTGTGCGGTGCCGGCGGCGCGGAGAACGGCGCGGTGTCCGAGGGCGGCGTGGCGCTCCACGGGTCGTAGGCCGGGTACGCCGCCGTCGCCGGCTCCGACGGGGCGGCGGTGGGATCAGGGGTCGCCGGCTCGTTGATCACGGGCCGGACACTACAACGTCCTCTGCTGTCCCGTGGCCCGCCCGACTGTCCGGTTTCATCCCGCCGAGGAGACCGGCGGTCGCGCCGTCAGGCCGGAGTGGCCGGTTCCGCTGCCCGGTCGACCGGACCCTTCGGCGCGTCCAGCCCCGCCGCCCGCCGGGCCTCCCGACGGGCGACCCAGCCGTAGCCGAAGAGCGACATCGCGGCGAAGAGCCACCACTGGATCACGTAGCCGAAGTTCTGCCAGTTGTTGGCGTGCCCGATCGGCACCGCGCGGAAGGCCGGGTCGTTCGCCGGGGTCTGCTCGTCCAGCAGCAGGTACGCCCCGTGCACCGGGTACGGCAGCTCGCGGGCGATCTTGTCCACGGTGACCCGGCGGGTCTCCAGCCGGCCGTCGCGCCGGTCCACGCCGGCCCCGCCGGACTCGGTGGGGTGCACCCGGCCCACCACCGTCACCTCGCCGGTGGGCAGGGCGGGCACCTGCGGCATGGCCATCGCGCCGCCCGGTGCGGGCGGGACCCAGCCCCGGTCGACCAGTACGGCCGTGCCGTCGGTCAGCACCAGCGGGGCGAGCACCTCGAATCCGACCTTGCTGTCGACGGTCCGGCCACGGATCAGGACCACGTTCGCGGCGTCGTACCGGCCGGTGGCGGTGACCCGGCTCCACTCGACCTGCTCGGCGGGGGCCGGGCCGACCGAGCCCGCCCCGCCGGTGGGTGCGGGCAGCGCGTCGCGCAGCGGCGCGGCGGTGCCCCGGCTGCCGGCGTCGATGCGCTCGTTGACCGCCGTGCGCTGCTCGTAGCGGTCCAGCTGCCAGTTGCCGAGCAGCACCATCACCGCGGCGGCGACCAGGGTCAGCGCGAAGACGCCCAGCCAGCGTGGGGTCAGGAGGAACCGGTACACGCCACGAGGCTACCCGTATGACCGGGGCCACCGACCGCGACGGCTCGGTGCCCCGACCGGTCGGCGGCCGCCGCCTGTCGGTCTGGGCGGGTATGGTCACGCGAGCGGATCTCCGGTCGGAGATCTTCCCGGTCGTCCGCTTGCCACCACCCGTCGCCCGCGAGGAGTCGAGATGACCGCCGTGCCGCGCCTCGTGCTCAGCGCGCCGTCCTCCGGACACGGCACCAACGCGCTGGCCATCGGGCTGCTCGCCGCCCTCGCCGAACGGGGCCTGGACGTCGCCGGCTTCAAGGTCGGCCCGGACCACGTCGACGCCGCGTACCTCGGCCTCGCCGCCGGTCGACCCGGCCGCAACCTCGACGCGAGGCTGGTCGGCGCGGACCGGCTCGGCCCGCTCTTCGCGCACGGCGCGGCCGGTGCCGAGCTGGCCGTGGTGCAGGGCACCATGGGCCTGTACGACTCGGTCGCCGGGCGCCCCGAGGCGGAGTCCACGGCGGCCGTGGCCACCGCCCTGCGCAGCCCGGTCGTGCTGGTGGTGGACGTGGCGGCGATGGGGCAGTCGGTGGCCGCCCTGGTGCACGGCTTCCGCTCCTACGACGACCAGCTCTGGCTCGGCGGGGTGATCCTCACCCAGGTCGCGTCCCCGCGCCACGAGGCGATGCTGCGCCAGGCCCTCGACGACGTCGACGTCCCCGTCTACGGCGCGCTGCGCCGCCACGAGCTGCCCCCGGTGCTGCCCGCCCGGCGGCACGGCGTGCTGCCGGTGATCGGCGGCGATGCCGAGGCGGCCCGCGCGGTGCGCCGCCTCGGTGAGGCGGTGGCCGGCACCGTCGAGCTGGACCGGCTGCTGGCGCTGGCCCGCTCCGCGCCCGCGCTGCCGGTCGAGCCGTGGTCGCCGTCGCCGGCCGCCCCGGTCGAGGGCCGCCCGCTGGTCGCGCTGGCCGGTGGGCCGGGCGGCAGCTACAGCTACGCCGAGACGGCCGAGCTGCTGCGCGCGGCGGGCGCCGAGGTGGTCACCGTCGACCCGCTGCGCGACGAGGCGCTACCCGCCGGCACCCGGGCGCTGGTGGTCGGCGCCGGCCTGCCCGAGTCGTCCGCCGCCGAACTCTCCGCCAACCGCCGGCTCTGCATCGCCGTGGCCGAACTGGCCCGCACCGGCCGCCCGGTGCTCGCCGAGGGGGCGGGCCTGCTCTGGCTGTCCCGCGAGCTGGACGGCCGGCCGATGTGCGGGGTGCTGGACGCGATCGGCGCCAGCCGCGACGGCCTGGTCGTCGGCTACCGCGAGGCGACCGCCCGCACCGCCAGCGTGGTCGCCGAGGCCGGGGCGGCCGTGGTCGGCCACAAGCAGCACGGCGCGGTGCTCACGCCCCGCGCCGGTGAGCGCCCGGCGTGGAGCTGGGAGGGCGGCGCTCCCGAGGGTTTCGTCTGGCGGGGCGTGCACGCCTCGCAGTTGGGCCTGCACTGGGCGGCCGACCCGGCCATCGCGACCCGACTGGTGTCGGCGGCCGGGATTGCCGAGGGCGTCGGAGCGCCGGCGTGATCGGGCAGGTGGCCGTCCGCCGCTTCCCGACGCTGACCGTCTCCACCCCGCGTACGGAGGTGCGCCAGCTGGGGGCGGCGGACGCCGGCGCGGTCGACGAGGTGTTCGCTGACCGGCAGACCCAGCGCTGGCTGCCGCTGGCCGACGCCAACGGGCAGATCGACGGGTCGGCCTGGTGCACGGACCTGGCCCGGCAGCGGCGTGACAGCGGCGACGGCGACCACTACGCGGTGGTGCGCCGGGAGGACGCCCGGGTGGTCGGCTGCCTGTGGACCCGGCGCACGGACTGGGGCGCCCGGCTCACCGAGGTGTCGTACGCCCTCGCCCCGCACGCCCGTGGGTTCGGGCTGGCCGCCGAGGCGGTGGACGCGCTGGCCATCGCGCTGATCCTGGAGCACGGCTTCCAGCGGGTCGAGCTGCGGGTGGCTCCGGGCAACGTGGCGTCGCGCCGGGTCGCGGAGAAGGCCGGCTTCAGCTACGAGGGCCTGCTGCGCAACGCCGGTTTCGTCCGGGGCGCCCGGGTCGACCTGGAACTCTGGTCCCTGGTCGCCGCCGACCTGCACTGACCGCCCGCGGACAGAAGCGCTGCGCCAGGAACCGCACCGTTCCTGACGCAGCGCTCCCGGTCATCCGGGCGGGCGGGCCGGTCTCACCCCACGATGCGGTCCGACGGTGGGGTGAACTGGCGGGGGGCCGTGCCCTTGAGGCCGTCGCGCAGCGTCTGGGCGACCGCGACGACGGGGACCTGGGACTGGCCGTCACCCACCGCGTTGAACGGGTTGTCGGGGTCGGCGATGAAGCTCGCCGCCGCCAGTTCGGGCGTGTAGGCGACGAACCAGGCCGACCGGGTGCTGTCCGTGGTACCGGTCTTGCCGGCCACCGGGCGGCCCACCGTGCCCCGGACGCTGTCCGCCGTCGACCAGCCCCCGCAGCTCCCCTTCGCCGGGGTGTCCCCGGTCGGGCAGCGGGCGGCGTCGGTGGCGGCCCGGGCCGCGTCCGCGCTCACCACCTGCCGGCAGCGCGGCTTGGCCACCTCCCGCTGGATGCCGGACGCTGTCCGGTACGTCGCCGGTGTGCCGTCCCGGTTGGTGATCGACATGACCGGCATCGCCTCGCAGTACCGGCCGTCGGCGGCGATCGCGGCGTACGCGTTGGCCAGCTCCAGCGGGGTGGCGTCGGAGACGCCCAGGGTGAACGCGCCCCACTTCTTGGCCTTGGCCGGGGAGGCGTGGTCCCGGTCCACGTCGGTGCGCCAGCGCAGCCCGAGCTGCTCGGCGAGCCGTACCCCCTTGTCCGCGCCGATCTGCTCCTCCAGTTGCACGAAGTAGGTGTTCACCGACTTGCCGAAGCCGGACCACATGGTCTGCCGGCCGGTCATCGCCCCGCTGGCGTTGGACGGGGCCCAGCCGTCGTAGACCCTCGACTGGTACCGGTACGGCGAGTTGTACTCGGTGGACAGCGGCATCCCGGCGTCCAGCGCGGCGAGCATCGGGAACATCTTGAACGTCGATCCGGCCTGGTAGCCGGGGAGGCTGCCGCCGCCGAGCAGGGGCGCCACCGTGTTCGGGTAGTTCGCCTTGACGGTGGGGCCGGCCTCCGGGTTGGAGCTGGACGGGTTCTCGGTGAGGTCCAGCGAGTACGTCCGGTTCACCGCCATCGCCTTCACCCGGCCGGTGCCCGGTTCGGCCACGACGATGCCGTTGGCGAAGGGGCTGCCGACGCCGTCCTTGGCGCCGACGTTCTTCTCCGCCGCCGACTGGATCTTCGGGTCGAGGCTGAGCACGATCCGGTAGCCGCCCCGGCGCAGCTTGTCCATCCGCTCCAGCCGGTTCTCGCCGAACGCGGACTGCGCGCTCCACCAGTTCTTGACGTAGTCGCAGGCGAAGCCCCAGCTCTGGTACTTGCTGGGCAGTGAGGTGCAGTCGTTGGCCGGGGTCGTCACCCGGGTCCGGATGGGCTCCGATCGGGCCGCCGCCGCGGCGTCCGGGGAGAGGTAACCGAGCTGGGCCATCCGGTCGAGCACGTAGTTGCGCCGGCCGGTGGCGTCCTTCTGGTCCGAGGTGATCGGGTCGTACTCGGAGGGGGACTTGACCAGCCCGGCGAGGGTGGCCGCCTCGACCGGGGTGAGGGTGGCCGGGGTCTTGGAGAAGAAGATCTGCGCGGCGGCGTAGATGCCGTACGCCCGGTGGCCGAAGTACGCCGAGTTGAGGTAGCGCTCCAGGATCTCCTCCTTGGTCAGCTCCTTCTCGATGTCCAGGGCCATCCGCATCTCCTTGACCTTGCGCAGGCTGGTCTGCTGGGTGGCCTCCTGGACCTCCTTCGGCGTCTTGGCGCTGTCCCGCAGCGCCATCCGGACGTACTGCATGGTCAGGGTGGAGGCGCCCTGGGAGACGCCGCTGGATCGGGCGTTGGCCACGAAGGCGCGGGCGACGCCCTTCGGGTCGACGCCGTGGTGCTGGTAGAAGCGGTTGTCCTCGGCGGCGACGATCGCCTGCTGGATGTTCGGCGACATGTCCGACAGCTTCGTGTACTGCCGGTACTCCTCGTAGAACATGGTCAGGATCGTCTTGCCGTCCGGGGCGTAGAGGTACGAGGTCTCGGCCGGCAGCGCGGTGCGCAGGATGCTCGTCTTCTGCTCCACGGCGTGCGCGGTGGCCTTGGCGCCGAGGCCGGTGAACGCGGCCAACGGGTAGGCCACGGCGGCGACGACGATGCCGGCGATGAGCCCGGCGCGGAGAAGCGGAACGGTACGACCAGCGGCAGCAAGGGGTCGGTTGCTCACAGGGTCAAGTTATGACATTTCCGATTCGGAAATGAGAAGAATTCATAAACGGGCGAGACTGTCGCCGAGCGGTGACGCGACCCACGTTGGGATCCGCTGTCCCGTACGGCGGCTTCCCGGCAGGATCACGGACATGCATGGTCAGCTGATCGAGGTGCCGTCGGGCACCGGGAACGAACCGGACCTGGGGCACCACGGGGACGCCGAGGCAACCCCGGGCCTGGTCGACCTGGCCGTCAATGTCCGCCGGGACACCATGCCGGACTGGCTGGCCGACCCGCTGACCGCCTCGCTGGCCGAGTTGGCCGCGTACCCGGACCCGGGGCCGGCCCGGGCGGCCGTCGCCGCCCGGCACGGGCGTCCCCCGGCGGAGGTGCTGCTCACCGCCGGCGCCGCCGAGGGCTTCGTGCTGCTGGCCCGCGCGCTGGCCGGGGTGCGCCGGCCGGTGGTGGTGCACCCGCAGTTCACCGAGCCGGAGGCCGCGCTGCGCGCCGCCGGGCACCAGGTGGAACGGCTGCTGCTCGACCCGGCCGACGGCTTCCGCCTCGATCCGGCGCGGGTGCCCGCCGACGCCGACCTGGTCATGATCGGCAACCCGACCAACCCCACCTCGGTGCTGCACCCCGCCGCCGACCTGGCCGCTCTGGCCCGTCCGGGCCGGGTGCTGGTCGTCGACGAGGCGTTCGCCGACACCACCGGAGCCCCCGGCGTGGCCGGCGAGCCGGAGTCGCTGGCGGGCCGGCGTGACCTGCCCGGCCTGGTGGTGGTGCGCAGCCTCACCAAGACCTGGGGGCTGGCCGGCCTGCGGATCGGCTACCTGCTCGGCGAGGCCGCGCTGCTGGACCGGCTGGCCGCCGTCCAGCCGCTCTGGGCCGTCTCCACCCCGGCGCTGGCCGCCGCCACCGCCTGCGCGTCGCCCACCGCCGTCGCGGCCGAGCGCGAGATCGCCGCGCGACTCGCCGCCGACCGCGACCACCTGGTCGCCCGCCTGTCGGCCCTGCCCGGGGTACGCGTCGCGGGCCGCCCGGCCAGCGCCTTCGTCCTGCTGCACCTGGCCGGCGCCGACCGGGTGCGGGAATCCCTGCGCGAGCGCGGCTGGGCCGTGCGACGCGGGGACACCTTCCCCGGTCTGGGGCCGGACTGGCTGCGGGTGGCGGTCCGCGACCCGGCGACCACCGACGCGTTCACCGAGGTACTCGCCGAGATCCTGGAGGCATGATGCTGGAGACCACCATCGCGGCGATCGGGCCGCTCGACGAGCCGGCGATGGCCGCCGCGCGCGACCTCCAGGCCCGGCTGACCAAGCCCGCCGGTTCCCTCGGCGCCCTGGAGGAACTCTCCGTACGCCTCGCCGGGCTGGCCGGCGCCTGCCCGCCACCGCTGCCCGAGCCGGCGGCGGTGGCGATCTTCGCCGGTGACCACGGCGTGCACGCCCAGGGGGTGACCCCCTGGCCGCAGGAGGTCACCGCCCAGATGATCGCCAACTTCCTGGCCGGCGGCGCGGTGGTCAACGCGTTCGCCCGCCAGGCCGGCGCCTCGGTCACCGTGGTCGACGTCGGCGTGGCCACCCCGCTCCCGGTCGACCCGGACGCCACCGACGACCCGGCGGCCGGACCCCGCCTGGTCGCCGCGAACGTCCGCCGGGGCACCCGGGACATGACCGTCACCGCGGCGCTCACCCGCGACGAGGCCCGCGCGGCGCTGGAGACCGGCATCCGGATCGCGGGCGACCTGGTCGACGCCGGAGCGGGCATCCTGCTCACCGGCGACATGGGCATCGGCAACACCACCCCGTCGGCGGCGCTGATCGCCGCGCTCACCGGCACCGACCCGGCCGAGGCCACCGGGCGCGGCACCGGGGTGGACGACGAGACGTACCGGCGCAAGGTCGGCGTGGTGCGGAGCGCCCTGGACCGGCACCGGCCCGACCCGGCCGACCCGCTCGGCGTGCTGGCCGCCGTCGGCGGCCTGGAGCACGCGGCGCTGGCCGGCCTGATCCTCGGCGCCGCCGCCCGCCGCGTCCCGGTGCTGCTGGACGGGGTCATCGCGGCCAGCGCCGCGCTGGTCGCGGCGGCCCTGGCCCCGAACGCGGTCGGCGCGATGGTCGCCGGGCACCGCTCCGCCGAGCCGGGGGCCACCGTGGCGCTGCGCCACCTCGGCCTGGACCCGCTGATCGACCTCGGCCTGCGCCTCGGTGAGGGCACCGGCGCGCTGCTGGCGCTGCTGGTGGTCACCGGCGCGGTCCGGGTGCTGCACGAGGTCGCCACCTTCGACTCGGCGGGGGTCTCCGAGAAGTGATCGCGAACCCCTACCCCCTCGGCCTGCGGCTCGCCGGCCGGCGGGTGGTCGTGGTGGGCGGGGGAGCGGTGGCCACCCGGCGGGTGCCCGCGCTGCTGGACGCCGGGGCGGACGTCTTCCTCGTCTCGCCGGAGCTGACCCCCGCGCTGCAGGCCCACGTCGACGCCGGGCGGCTGCACTGGGCGCCGCGCCGGTTCGTCCCGGCCGACCTGGACGGCGCCTGGCTGGTCCAGGTCGCCGTCGACGACCCGCTCGCCGCCGCGTCGGTCAGCGCCGCCGCCGCCGAACGCCGGATCTTCTGCGTACGCGCCGACGACCGCTCCGCGGCCACCGCGTGGACGCCGGCGGTGACCCGGCACGGCCCGGTCACCGTGGCGGTGTTCGGCGGTGGCGACCCGCGTCGCGCGATGAGCGTCCGGGACGCGGTGCGCGACCTGCTGAACGTGCGCACCGGTCTGGCCGCCGCCGGGCGGGTCACGACGCCGGGCGCGGCCGCACCCGGTCGGGTGGCGCTGGTGGGTGCCGGACCGGGCGATCCGGAGCTGATCACCGTCAAGGGCTGGCGGCTGCTCACCGAGGCCGACGTGGTGGTCGCCGACCGGCTGGTGCCCGGGCTGCTCCTGGACGAGCTGCGTCCCGACGTCGAGCTGGTGGACGCCTCCAAGATCCCGTACGGCCCGTCCCGCGCCCAGGAGGAGATCAACCGGATCCTGGTGGACCGGGCCCTGGCCGGGAAGGTCGTGGTCCGGCTCAAGGGCGGCGACCCGTACGTCTTCGGCCGGGGCGGCGAGGAGCTGCTGGCCTGTGCCGAGGCGGGCGTACCGGTGACCGTCGTGCCGGGCGTGACCAGCGCGATCGCCGTGCCGGCGGTGGCCGGCGTCCCGGTCACCCACCGGGCGGTGGCGCACGAGTTCACCGTCGTCTCCGGGCACGTCGCGCCGGACTCGCCGGACTCGCTGGTGCGCTGGCCGGCCCTGGCCGGGCTGCGCGGCACCCTGGTCGTCCTGATGGGACTGAAGAACCTCGCCGCGATCACCGCGACGCTCACCGCGCACGGCAAGGACCCGGCCACCCCGGTCGCCGTGATCCAGGAGGGCACCACCGGCGCCCAGCGGACGCTGCGCTCGACGCTCGGCGCGGTGGCGGCGGACGTGGTGGCAGCAGGCCTGCGGCCGCCCGCCATCGTGGTGATCGGCGACGTGGTGGGCACGCTCGACATCTGACCGCTCCCGGGGCGGGCCGCGACGTGCGACGGCGGCCGGAGAGGTGTCTCTCCGGCCGCCGTCGTCGCTGGTCAGGTCACTGCTTGAGCATGTTGTCCAGCAGCAGCGCGCAGCGGATCAGGCCGAGGTGGCTGTAGGCCTGCGGGTGGTTGCCCAGGCCGCGCTCGGCGAGCGGGTCGTACTGCTCGGGGAGCAGCCCGGTCGGGCCCGCCGTGTCGATCATCTGCATGAACAGCTCCTCGGCGTCGGTGCGGCGGCCGGTGCGCAGGTACGCCTCGATCAGCCACGCCGTGCAGATGTGGAAGCCGCCCTCCCGGCCGGGCAGGCCGTCGTCCCAGTGGTACCGGTAGACGACCGGCCCGCTGCGCAGGTCCGCCTCGATCCGGAGCACGGTGGAGAGGAAGCGCGGGTCGTCGCCCGGCAGCAGCCCGGACAGGCCGATCCAGAGCGAGGAGGCGTCCATGTCCTCGTCGCCGTACGCGACGCTGTACGCCTCGACCGCCTCGTGCCAGCCGTTCTCCAGCACGTTGGCGCCGATCCGGTCGCGCAGCTCCACCCACTCCGGCCGGTCCTCGCCGCCGTGCTGGCGCACGATGTGCAGCGCGCGGTCGACGGTCATCCAGCACATCACCTTGGAGAAGATGTGGTGCCGTGGGGGGAGGCGGGCCTCCCAGATGCCGTGGTCGGGCTCGTGCCAGCGGCGGCGGACCGCCTCGACCATGTTCTCCAGCACCCGCCACTCGTCCTCGCGGACCGAGCCCCGGGCGTCGGCCACGGCGGCGATCAGGTCCGCGATCGGGCCGAAGACGTCCAGCTGGAGCTGGTGGTTGGCGAGGTTGCCCACCCGGACCGGCCGGGAGCCGGCGTACCCGGGGAGGGTGTCGATGACCGCCTCGGCGCCCAGCTCGTAGCCGTCGATGGTGTAGAGCGGGTGCAGCCGCTCCGGGTGGCCGCCGGTGCGCTCGATGCAGCCGTCCACCCAGCGCAGCAGCGCCTCGGCCTCCTCGAGGGAACCCAGGTCGACCAGCGCGCGGGCGGTCAGTGCCGCGTCACGCAGCCAGCAGTAGCGGTAGTCCCAGTTGCGGACCCCGCCCAGCTCCTCCGGCAGCGAGGTGGTCGCCGCGGCCAGGATCGAGCCGGTCGCCTCGTGGCAGAGGCCGCGCAGCGTGAGCGCGCTGCGGGCGACCAGGTCGCGGGCGGTGGTGGGCAGCCGCAGCGAGGCCACCCAGTCCTTCCACGGCTGCTCGGCCCTGGCCTGCCGCTCGTGGATCGGGACGACGTGGTGCTCCAGGCTGTGCGTGCCGAAGCGCAGCTCCAGCACGACCTGGCCGCCGGCGGCGGAGAGGTCGACCATCGCCTCCGCGCTCTCGTTCACTCCGTCGCTTCTGACCTCCCAGGTCACACCCGGGGCGTAGAGCGCGGCCGGCTCGTTGGAGCCGAGCACCAGCAGGCCGTCGTCGAGCGGTTGGAGCTGGACGGCGACCTGGCCGAACTCCGGGCGCGGGGCGAAGTCGATGCGGGCCTTGCCGGAGCCGGTCAGCACCCGGACCAGGGTCGAGTCGCCGGTGATGATCGCCGAGCCGTCGGGGGTGGTCTCCCGGGCCGGCAGGTCGAGCCAGTCGGTGACCGTCAGGCCCGACCAGCGGGTCTCCACGGTCATGGTGCCGCTGCGGTAGCGCTGCCCCAGCGGGATGCCGCCGCGCTCCGGGACGATGCTGAAGTGACCGGCCGGGCTGCCGCCGACCAGGTCGGCGAAGATCGCCGCCGAGTCCGGCTTCGGGTGGCAGAGCCAGCTGACCTTGGCCTCGGGCGTGAGCAGGGCGACCGTCCGGCCGTTGGAGAGCATCGAGTGCCGCTCGATCGGGACGGCCCGCTCGCCGAAGAGCCAGTGCCGCCGGGTCTCCAGCAGCAGCCCGAGCGCCCGAGCCGCCTCGATCGGCTCGGCGACCCGGTAGCCGGCCTGGGTGTCACCCGGGCCGATCTTGATGCCGACGTCCGGGCCGTGCAGGTTGCCGAAGGCGTTCTCGTCGGTGACGTCGTCGCCGATGAAGAGCACGGCGCTGGCCGAGAGCTGGGTGCGCAGCTGGTCGACCGCGGTGCCCTTGTGGGTGGCGACCACCGACAGCTCGATGACCTCCTTGCCCTGGGTGACCGTGACGTCGTCCCACGTCGCCGGGCCGTTGCGGACCGCCTCGATGGCGGCCGCCGCGATCTGCGGGTCGACCCCACGCGTGTGCACGGCGACGCTGGCCGGCTTGCGCTCCAGCCGTACGCCCGGGTGGGCCGCGGCGATCTCGCGCAGCGCGTCGCGCAGCCGGGTGCGGACGGCGATCAGCTCGGGAGTGAGCCGCTCGACGAAGCCGATGTCGAACTCGGAGCCGTGGCTGCCGACCAGGTGGACCTCGCTGGGCAGCCGGGAGAGCGCGGCCAGGTCGCGCAGCGCCCGACCGGAGACCACCGCGACGGTGGTCTGCGGCAGCGCGGCGAGCGCCCGGACCGCGGCGACCGACTCCGGCAGCGGCACGGCCTTGCTCGGGTCCTCGACGATCGGCGCGAGCGTGCCGTCGTAGTCGCAGGCGACCAGGAGCTGGGGGACCCGGGCGATCCGCCCGATGGCCGCGCGCAGCTCGGGGTCCATCGTCCCCGCGGGCGGGGTCACGATGTCGGTGGGGACGTTCACGCGGCCTCCACCCCGGACGTGCCGAGCTCGGTGAGGAACGATTTCGCCCAGTGCCCCACGTCGTGGGTGCGCAGATGACGTTGCATGATCCGCATGCGTCGACGGGCCTCCGGCTTCTCCACGTGTACGGCCCGCAGCAGGGCGTCCTTGACCGCGTCCGGGTCGTGCGGGTTGCACAGGAATGCCTGGCGCAGCTCGGTGGCCGCGCCGGCGAACTCGCTGAGCACGAGCGCGCCGCCCTGGTCGGCGCGCGATGCCACGTACTCCTTGGCCACCAGATTCATTCCGTCTCGCAGGGGGGTAACCATCATCACGTCGGCCGCGACGTACATCGCGGCCAGTTCGGAGCGACTGTACGACTGATGCAGATAATGCACCGCCGGCACACCCACCCGTCCGAATTCGCCATTAATCCGACCAACCTCGCGCTCCACCTTGACGCGAAGTGCCTGGTAGTGCTCCACCCGCTCGCGGCTGGGCGTCGCGACCTGCACCATAACCGCATCCGGCACTGTCAGCTTTCCGTCAGCGAGGAGTTCCCGGAAGGCCTTCAGGCGAAGTTCGATGCCCTTGGTGTAGTCGAGCCGGTCGACGCCCAGGATGATCGTCTTCGGGTTGCCCAGCTCCTCGCGGATCTGCTTGGCCCGGGCCTGGATAGCCGCGTCGGCGGCCATCCGCTCCATCTCCTGGGTGTCGATCGAGATGGGGAAGGCGCCGGCCTTCACCTGCCGGCCGTCCACCTGGATCATCTGCCCCTCGTAGCGCAGGCCGAGCAGGTGCCGGGCCAGCCGGACGAAGTTCTGCGCGGCCAGCCGCTGCTGGAACCCGACCAGGTCGGCGCCGAGCAGCCCGCGCAGGATCTCGGTGCGGAACGGCATCTGCATGAACAGCTCGATCGGCGGGAACGGGATGTGCAGGAAGAAGCCGATCCGCAGGTCCGGCCGCAGCTCGCGGAGCATCGCCGGGACCAGTTGGAGCTGGTAGTCCTGGATCCAGACCGTGGCGCCCTCGGCCGCCACGTCCGCCGCGGCCTCCGCGAACCGGGCGTTGACCAGGCGGTACGCCTCGCGCCACCGGCGCTTGTACGCCGGGGTCTCGACCGCGTCGTGGTAGAGCGGCCAGATGGTGGCGTTGGACTGGCCCTCGTAGTAGCGCTCCAGCTCCTCGGCGCTCAGCGGCACCGGGTGCAGCCGGATGCCCTCCAGGTCGAACGGCTCCGGAGCCGCGCCGGTACCGCCGGCCCAGCCGACCCAGGTGCCCTGGTGCTCGGCGAGGACGGGGTGCAGGGCCGTCACCAGCCCGCCCGGGCTGCGTCGCCACTGCCGTCCCTCGGGTGTGCTCACCTCGTCGACCGGCAATCGGTTCGCCACCACGACAAAGGAGCTACGGACGGTCACGATCGGCCACCTCCGGGTACTGACGGGTCCACCGCGATGAGAGTCTGAGCCTAGCTGCGGCGTCTGGTGCCCCGTGCCGGAGTCACCTACCCGTCCCACGCCCGCTGAACCGTACCCGTGATCATGGCGACAGCCTCGGGCGGAGGGCGGCGATCGGGCGGTCCTCGGGCTCGCCGGAAAGCCCGGGGGAGCGAGCCGCGGCGTACTGCTCGGGCGGGGTGATGTGGGCGCGGCGCGCCGTACCTGTCAGGATTGACAACGGCGTGCGCGCGGCCGGCTCCCGGCCGGCGGCGGCGGGCGGCGGACGCAGCCCGTGCCGTGCCCGCCAATCGGCGACAGCAACCGACGGAGGTAGCCCGCACCGTGGCCCAGTTCATCTACGTCCTGGAAAAGGCGCGCAAGGCGCACGGCGACAAGGTCGTGCTCGACAACGTGACGCTGAACTTCCTGCCGGGGGCCAAGATCGGTGTGGTCGGCCCGAACGGCGCCGGTAAGTCCAGCCTTCTCAAGATCATGGCAGGCTGGGACCGGCCGAGCAACGGCGAGGCCCGGCTGATGCCCGGCTACACCGTCGGCATGCTCGCCCAGGAGCCCCCGCTCAACGACAGCAAGACCGTCCTCGGCAACGTCGAGGAGGCGGTGGCCGAGACCAAGGCCAAGCTGGAGCGGTTCAACTCCATCGCCGAGCAGATGGCCACGGACTACTCCGACGAGCTGATGGAGGAGATGGGCAAGCTCCAGGAGGAGCTGGACCACGCCGACGCCTGGGACATCGACTCCAAGCTCGAACTGGCCATGGACGCGCTGCGCTGCCCGCCGCCGGACGCCGACGTCACCCAGCTCTCCGGTGGTGAGCGCCGCCGGGTCGCGCTGTGCAAGCTGCTGCTGGAGGCCCCCGACCTGCTGCTGCTCGACGAGCCCACCAACCACCTGGACGCGGAGAGCGTGCAGTGGCTGGAGCAGCACCTGGCCAAGTACGCCGGCACCGTCATCGCGATCACCCACGACCGGTACTTCCTGGACAACGTGGCCAACTGGATCCTCGAGCTGGACCGCGGTCGGGCCTACCCGTACGAGGGCAACTACTCCACCTACCTGGAGAAGAAGGCCGCCCGCCTGGCCGTCGAGGGCCGCCGCGACGCCAAGATGAAGAAGCGCCTCTCCGATGAGCTGGAGTGGGTCCGCTCCAACGCCAAGGCGCGGCAGACCAAGTCCAAGGCCCGACTCGACCGGTACGACGAGATGGCCGCCGAGGCGGAGAAGACCCGGAAGCTGGACTTCGAGGAGATCCAGATCCCGCCGGGCCCGCGCCTGGGCAGCACGGTCATCGAGGCGAACGACCTGAGCAAGGGCTTCGGCGACCGGCTGCTGATCGACAACCTGTCGTTCTCACTGCCGCGCAACGGCATCGTCG
The DNA here is from genome assembly GCF_036906755.1 of Micromonospora sp. CPCC 206171. Lineage (NCBI taxonomy): Bacteria > Bacillati > Actinomycetota > Actinomycetes > Micromonosporales > Micromonosporaceae > Micromonospora > Micromonospora sp. CPCC 206171. The sequence continues at coordinate 131,863 of NZ_JBAKHT010000010.1, forward strand.
GCATCATCGGCCCGAACGGTGTCGGCAAGACCACCCTGTTCAAGACCATCGTCGGGCTGGAGCAGCCGACCGGTGGCGAGGTCCGGGTCGGCCCCACCGTCTCGCTCTCCTACGTCGACCAGGCCCGGCAGGGCCTCGACGGCGACAAGACCGTCTGGGAGGTCGTCTCCGACGGGCTGGACCACCTCATGGTGGGCAAGGTCGAGATGCCGTCGCGGGCGTACATCGCCGCGTTCGGCTTCAAGGGGCCGGACCAGCAGAAGCCGACCAAGGTGCTCTCCGGCGGCGAGCGGAACCGGCTCAACCTGGCGCTGACCCTGAAGATCGGCGGCAATGTCATCCTGCTCGACGAGCCGACCAACGACCTGGACGTGGAAACCCTCTCCAGCCTGGAGAACGCGCTGCTGGAGTTCCCTGGCTGCGCCGTGGTCATCTCCCACGACCGGATGTTCCTGGACCGGGTCGCCACGCACATCCTGGCCTGGGAGGGCGACGACGAGAACCCGTCCAAGTGGTTCTGGTTCGAGGGCAACTTCGACGCGTACGAGAAGAACAAGGTCGACCGGCTCGGTGCCGAGGCGGCCCGCCCGCACCGGGTGACCTACCGCAAGCTCACCCGCGACTGAGCATGGCGGACCGCTTCGTCTACGACTGCACGCTGCGCTGGTCCGACCTGGACGCGTACGGGCACGTCAACAACTCGCGCTTCCTCACCCTCTACGAGGAGGCGCGGGTGGCGTTGATGTTCGCCGGCGGCCGGGCGTGGGGGGTGGGCTCGTTCGCCGACGGAGTGGTCATCCGCCGGCACGAGGTCGACTACCTGCGCCCGGTCGACTACGCGCTGGGCCGGGCCACGGCGGAGGCCGCCCCGACCGTCCGGATCGAACTCTGGGTGGAGGAGATCCGCGCCTCCCGGTTCACCGTCGCCTACGAGCTGTACGACGGCGACGTGCTGGCCAGCACCGCCCGGTCGGTGCTGGTGCCGTTCGATTTGGTGGCCAAGCGGCCCCGCCGGATCACCGAGGACGAGCGGGCCTTCCTGCTGGCGTACGCCCCCTCGGGCGGGGCGGCGTGAGTGGCGCGCGCGTCGTGACGCCGGGGCACGGGCTGGACGGGGTTCCCGACGCGGGGGCCTTCCTGGCCCGGCTGGTCCGCTTCGACCCGGCCACCGTGGTCCGGCTCCGCCCGGTCGACGGGGCCGGGCGTACGGCGCTCTGGGCCCGGCTGCCCTGGGACGTGCTGGTGGTCCGGACGGTGGCCGGCGCCGGCCCGGGTGACGTCACGGTCGCCGCCGCCGACCTGCTGGCCGAGCTGGAGTCCGCCGGCGGGGCGCTGCCGCGCCGGCGGGACGACCAGTGGCGCTGGCCGCTGCCGCCGGCGGCGAGCCGCCGGGTGGAGGCGGTGCCCGCCGGCGAGCTGCGGCGGATCGCCGAGGCGGCGGCGGGCACCCTGCGCACCGCGGCCACCGAGGGCGTGGGCGGCCGGGCGGTGGGCCAGCGGGTGCTGCGCGACGCGCTGCTCGACCATGTGGCGGTGGTCATCACCCCGGACGAGCCGCCGGGCGAACCGGTCGAGGTGACCCAGCGCCTGGTCCAGGGTGTGGTCCGGATGGGGTTCCTCGGGCCCGTCGACGCCCCCAGCGAGGTCCAGGTACGCGTCGCGGGCCGCTGGATCGGTCTGGTGGGACCGTTCGGAGCGGCATGGTCGCGCAAGGTTTCGGAGCTCGCCATCCGACCGGTGAAGGATCATCCGAACGGATGACCCGTGGTCATTCTTCTGGCCTGGGGCTGTCGTTGGGGGGGTGCTTCAACCCGGCTGTCCGGGTACCGTCCATCCTCGGATCCAACGCACCGTAGGCGTCCGGATCCGCTGGGGAGTGAGGTGCGCGAGCGATGCCGTGGTGGTCATGGCGCCCTGGTCCCGCCGCTGGCGGCGGCGACCCGGAAACTCGAACCGGGATCACAGTGGACAGCACCGTCCGGGTCGGACCACCGTCCCCCCGGCAGCCGGGGGACGACTGCAAGGCCGCCGACCGGCCGGTGATCACGGACATGCCGGTCAGTGTGGAGCCGGTCACCCTGCGCCGGGTCTGTGAGGCCCTCGACCTGCTCGACGTGCGGTATCTGGCCGACGGCGACGGGAACCTGCTGGCCATGTGGGAGCGGCACGCGGTGCTGGTCACCCTGGAGGGCCCCGAGGACGAGATCCTGGTGATGCGGGCCCGTCCACACGCGACGGTCCCGCCGGACTGGGCGGACCGGGCCTACCGGGTGGTCAACGAGTGGAACCACACCCGCCGGTTCTGCAAGGCGTACATCGGCGACCCCACCGAGCGGGGCCAGCTGCCGATCTACGCCGAGTTGCAGGTGCCGCTGGGTGCGGGCACCCACGACGCGCTCCTGGTCGAGATGCTCGACTGCGGGGCGGCCGTGGCGACCACCTTCGTGGACTGGCTGCACGACGAGGGCGCCCTGCTCTGAGCCCGACGGGCGGGGCCGGCGCCGGCCGGTCGCGACCGCCGGGCCGTCAGGCGTCCCCGGCCGGCTCCTCCATCACGTTGACCATGAAGTACGCGGCGCGCTCCAGGTAGTCCCAGAGCGCCTTGGCGACCTCCGGCGGCAGGTCCAGCCGGTCGACCGCCCGCCGCATGTGGTGCAGCCAGGCGTCCCGCTCGGCCGCGCCGATCCGGAACGGCGCGTGCCGCATCCGCAGCCGCGGGTGCCCCCGCTGCGCCGAGTAGGTGTTGGGGCCACCCCAGTACTGCATGAGGAACAGCGTCAGCCGGTCGGCGGCCGGCCCGAGGTCCTCCTCCGGGTACATCGGGCGCAGCAGCGGGTCGGTGGCGACGCCGAGATAGAACTCGTCGACCAGCTTGCGGAAGGTGGGCTCGCCGCCGACCGCTTCGAAGAGGGTCGTCGGCGCACCGGGCCGGTCGGACTCAGCTGCGGAATTCACCGTTCCATCCTGCCAGGTGCCCCGGCGCACCGGCCGCCGCGTACCGGCCGGCAGGGCTGCCGATCACGTCACAGCATGGCTGCGCCGGCCCCCGGAGTGGCCGTCCGTCGCCCGTCCGGCGCGCGGCCGGCCACCGGGCCCGTGCGCGCCGTCCCGGGCGGCGGCGTCGTCCCGGTTGGCCCGGTCGGCCGCCGCGACCGCCGCGTCGATGGTCTCGCCGTCCGGCCAGCGCAGGGCCGTCACCAGCATCAGCACCACGCCGGCGGCGCTCCACAGGCCGACCACCAGCGGGATGGAGAAGTGGTCGGCGAGCAGCCCGGTGACCAGCACCGAGGAGCCCTGGATCACCTGCATGCCGGTGGCCATCACGCCGAAGGCGCGGGCCCGGTAGCCGTTGGGCAGGGCGCGGACGAAGAGCCCGTTGGCGGTCGGCAGCAGGCCGGCGGCGGCGAAGCCGCAGGCGGCCGCGAGCAGGGCCACCACCACCGGTGGCGGGTCGAGGAGGGTGGGCACCAGGACCAGCGGGGCGATCACCGCCAGCGGCCGCATCAGGGCGAGCCGGCGGGCCGGCGCGACCGCCCGCCCCACCACCAGCCCGCCCAGGATGAACCCGACCGGGTTGGCGGCCATGATGACGGCCTGCGCGACGCCGCTGTCCAGCCCGTCGCCGGAGCGCTCGCCGGCCCAGGCCGCCGCCAGCCCCTCGGGGACGATCGAGAAGAGCATGGCGCTGAAGACCAGCACGGCGATGGCCCGCAGGACCGGGGTGCCGAAGACGATCTGGAAGCCCTGCCCCGTCTCGCGCAACAGGTGGCTGCGGTGCGCGGCGGTCATCGCCGGGTCCCGGTCCCGGACGCCGAAGCGGGTCAGCACGGCGGACCCGGCGAAGGTGGCCGCGTTGATCAGCAGCGCGAGGGCCGGATTCACCGCGGCCAACGCGGCACCGAGGAGGTATCCGACCACCTGGGCCGCCTGGCCCGCGCTGGCGTTCAGCGACAGGCCGAGGACCAGCCGGTCCCCGGTGAGGATGGCCGGCATGAGCGCGGACCGGGCGGCCTGGCTGGGCGGGTTGGCGAGCGTGGTGGCGAAGAGCAGGGCCAGGATCACCCACACCGGCACGCCCGGCACGGCGATCAGCGCCATCAGCGCCATCCGGATCAGGTCGCAGACGACCATGACCTGCCGGTAGCGGTAGCGCTCGGCGAGCGCGGCGAGCAGCGGCCCGCCGACCAGCCAGGGCAGGTAGCTGACCGCGAACGCGGCGGCGGAGAGGGCGATCGACTCGCTCTGCCGGTAGACCAGGACGGTGACCGCGGCCTTGGCCACGTAGTCGCCCACCCAGGAGAACACGGTGGCCACGAAGATCGCCCGGTACTCGGACTGGCCGAACACCTCCCGGAATGTGGCCGGCCCGTCCGGAGAGGGTCGCTCGTCGGACACCGTCGCCTCCATCGTGCCCCGCGTACGGCCACTCGTGACGGCCTGACGGGGACCCCGTCGTCAGATCTACGGATCAGCGAGGACATGATCACGCTCCGGCGGGAGCGCGTGCACCGGATTCTGCCCGATCGTCTGACAACTGGCTAGGGCGAACGGATTGGTCGTCGCATCTCCGACTGAACGAACGGACGATACCCGAGGGGCCGCACGGTCCGCGACCCCCAGATTTCGGACTCCGGATCCCGTTCTGCCCGGCAGGGTCAGGTGGCGCCACCCTGACCGGTGCCCGGGGTGCCCACCGTCCCGGGCGCCCCGGCCGGGCCGATCCCACCGGTCTGCGGCAGCCCCGGGTAGAGCCGGGCGGCCGCCATCTTCGCGGTGATGCCGGAGTTCTCCAGCGCCTCGGCCAGCCGGCGACGCAGCTCCCGGCCCACCGCGAACTGCCCGTCCGCGGTCGTCTTGACCACCGTCCGGATCACCGCGCCGTCCACGGTCATCTGCTCGACGCCCAGCACCTCGGGCGCCTCGACGATCTCCGGGGCCAGCTCCGGGTCCAGCGCGACCGAGGCCGCCGCCGTACGCAGCACAGCGGTCGCCTCCTCGGTGCCGGCGAAGCCGATCGGCAGGTCCACCACCACCAGGGCCCAGCCCTGGCTCTTGTTGCCCACCCGGATGATCTCGCCGTTGCGGATGTACCAGAGCACCCCGCGACCGTCGCGGACGGTGGTCACCCGCAGCCCCACCGACTCCACCACACCGGTCGCCTCACCCAGGTCGACCGTGTCACCGACGCCGTACTGGTCCTCGATGAGCATGAACAGACCCGCGATCAGGTCCTTGACCAGGCTCTGCGCGCCGAAGCCCAGCGCGACGCCGGCGATGCCCGCGCTGGCCAGCAGCGGAGCCAGGTCGAAGCTGAACTCCTTGAGCACCATCAGCAGCGCGATGCCGAAGACGAACGCGGTCACCAGGCTGCGCAGCACCGAGCCGATCGCCTCGGCGCGCTGGCGGCGCCGCTCGGGGATGAACTCGGTGGGATCGAGCGTGGCCGACGGGATGCGCTCGCGCAGCGGCCGGAGCATGGTCGGCACCGCGCCGACGGTGGTGGTCCGGACCAGCCGGTTGATCGTCCGGTGCAACGCCCAGCGGGCGGCGAACGCCAGCAGCAGGATCAGCGCGACCCGCAGCGGCTTGAGCAGGATCCAGTAGCTGCCCTCGGCGAACCAGACCGAGCCGGTCACGTCCAGGACGCCCTTGCACCAGGTGTCCTGGACGCATTCGGCCGAGGGTGTGGGGTCGGGGGTCGGGGCGGCGACGGGGAAGGTCAGGCTGCTGGCACTCACCCTGCCTTCGTACCGCAACACCGTCGGCGGCCCGCCGCCGACCCACCGTCGGTCGCTCCTTGCCGCCGGGACGGCGGCCCGCGAACCGGACATCTTCACACGCGCCGAAAAAGCTTCACGAGGGAGCCCGGATTAGTACGTGGAATCCCTGATAGAAGGGCGTAGAGCGGTATTTAGCTGGGAAAACGCCTAGACAAGATCATCGGGCACAAGCAGGGCACAACCTAGCGGGGATGTTGGTCGGGCGAGCTACCCGGCTGGTCGGTGGCGGTGGGGCGGAGGATCTTGCCGACTAGTACTGCAACGCAGTAGGCGAATCGAGTTCGACTCGCGTTCGTTGGTCTGCCTGTGACGGATGTTGATGTTGGCCGGTGGCATGCGGAGTTGGACCGGTTGCACGCGCGGATCGGGCCTCGATTTCGTCGGTCGGAGCCGCGGCGGCGGGTGCGGCAGTACCTGTGGGGGCTGGTGTCGGGCCTGGGGCGCAAGAACGGCTGGACCTTGGCGGAGCAGGCCGGGGATGTGTCGCCGGACGGGATGTAGCGGTTGTTGCGGTGGGCAGACTGGGACGTCGAGGCGGTCCGTGACGATGTGCGGGACTACGTGGTCGAGCACCTCGGCGATCCGGCCGGTGTACTGATCGTCGACGACGCGGGCTTCCTGAAGAAGGGCACGCGGTCGGCCGGGGTGCAACGGCAGTACTCCGGCACCGCAGGACGGACCGAGAACTGCCAGGTCGGGGTGTTCCTCGCCTACCGCTCGCCGAAGGGCCACGCGTTGATCGACCGGCAGCTCTACCTTCCGACGTCGTGGACCGATGACCGAGACCGGTGCCGGGCCGCCGGGATCCCGGACGAGGCCGAGTTCTCCACGAAGGTGCAGATGGCCCGCACCATGCTCGCCCGTGCCCTCGATAGCGGGGTGCCGGTCGGGTGGGTGGCCATGGACGAGGCCTACGGGCAGTCGAAGTCGCTGCGGCTGTGGTTGGAACACCGGGATGTGGCTTATGTGGTCGCGACCCGCCGCAACGACGACATGATCACCACCACGATGGGCATCGCCCGCGCCGACCAACTCATCGCCGCTCTGCCTGCCCGAGCGTGGTGCCGGCTGTCCGCCGGCGCCGGCGCCCACGGACCCCGCGAGTACTGGTGGGCGCGGGTGCCCGTGCGCATCGGCTGGCAGCCCGGTCGCGGGCACTGGCTGCTGGCCCGGCGCAGCATCACCACCGGCGAGATCGCCTACTACGTCTGCTACGGGCCCCGCCGCACCCGCCTGGTCGACCTGGCCCGCATCGCCGGCGCCCGCTGGGCGATCGAGGAGTGCTTCCAGCAGGCCAAGAACGAAGCCGGCCTAGACGAATACCAGGTCCGTGACTGGCGAGCCTGGTACGCCCACATCACCCTGTCCATGGCCGCCCACGCCTGGCTGTCCGTGGCCCGATCCCTTACCACAAAAGGGGATCCAGCACCGGCGACGACATGATGATCGGCTACACGGTACCGGAGATCCGAAGACTGCTCACCGCACTCGTAGTGCGATCAACTCACTCACCAGAGGGCGTCTGGGCCTGGTCACGATGGCGCCGACGACGCCAACACCAAGCACGGACCTGCCACTACCGACGACGCGGCTACCCCTGCCCAACTGCCGTTGCAGTACTAGCTGGTGTCTGACCCTCCGTGCCCTGTGTCTGCCCCTGCTGTCGGGCTCCACTTGACGCGTGACGGCTTCCCGCATGATCGGTCGTCGCTGTTACACGGAGTTACTACTTGACCGGGCGGGACTCGACGGTCCGTCAGAGGCACACGGTCACCGGCATGTGCGTGTCTTGAAGGGTCAGGAGCCAATCCAGGTTGGTGTGCCGTTGTGGGTGGTTGTCGCTAGAACAGTGCAGCCCATCTCCTGTGCGACGGCGGTGATGACGGCGCGGGCCGTGGCAGCGTCGTCCGGTGGGAACCCGACGCGGATCTGGTGGCCGTACGCGGTTTCGTAGGTCACTAGCCAGTCGCGGTCGACGGCCTTGAAGTGGTCCTGGCGCCCGTGTTCGCTCGTGAAGTTGCCGCGGTCCGCCGTGGGGGTGAGGGCAGTGCGGAGGACCCGCAGGCGTTCTTCGTACGGGCGGTCGCTGTCGGACAAGCGCACGTAGACGTGGTCACGTTCGCGGGCGGCGTCGAACCAGGGGATGGCGTGTGTCTTACCGAGGCCTGGGATGGGGCGACGCCCAGGCAGGTGACCGTAGAGCAGGTCGACCGCGCCGGCGTCGTACCGCTCGCAGTGATCGCCGAAGTCGAAAACGACGACCGGCCATGTGTCCGGAGCACCCTGGGTCAGCCAGCACAACATCACGCCGTTCCCGGTAACGGCCCATTGGAGCAGGCCGCCGGGCTCTGGGTACAGCGGGTAGGGAAACGCTTCCGGAAAGTCGCTGCGGAAATCCCGATACCCGTCGAGGGGTTCGCCGGCCTGCCACACCAGGTCGACGTATGGCCAGGTCGCTCCGGCGAAGGGCGTGAACAGGGTGACGTCACCGAACTGGCCCAGGCCGTAGGTGAAGACCAGCGAACGGTAGTCGGTGGGCAGGGTGAAGCCGAGCTTTGCCTCCGCTGCTGCCCAATCGCCCTGCGCATGGACCGGCGCTGACGGCGGCGGGACAAGCTCAGCCAAGTCATCGATGGTTGCCACGGATGATCAGCCTAGCGTCGAAGCGCTGGCCGCCTGGACTCTCGCGTTACCCCTATCCGCCCCGCCCACGCTCACAACGGGTAGCTAACGAGCCAGAGCGTCGTGTCACCGGTCGGGCAACTCGGCGAGAAGCCGTTGGTACTCGTCCTGGCTGCCGATCGCGACCCGGTGTTCCGGGTGACAGACGTAGTGCCGGATTGCAGCGGCGAGAAACCCAGCGTCGATGTTGTCGGTGCGCAGGGCCTTCCGGCTCCACGGAATACCGCGTCGCCGCACCAGCTGGGGTTCCGCGATCGCCATTCGGAGCCGCGAGGGGCGGTCGACACCTGGGGGGATCTGAGCGGCCGGTAGGGCCTCCCACGGCACAGTGAGTGAGCCGAGAGCCCAACGCTGCCGTATCCCGTAAGGATGGAGCTGTACCCCGTAACCCCGCCACGCCTCAACCAGCAACAGCGCGATCAGCACAAACCAGGGGATATTGGCAACCACGTCGAACGTCGACACAATGCCTGCCCTGGTCGAACGCACCACTGCGCCGATGCTGGCCGATGCAGGCGCGAGGAAGCCCAGAGCAATGAACACCTTCCACGCTGGCGCGGGTGTGGCGAAGGCCGGAATCTGCGGCTGCACGACGAAGTAGGCCGGACGGATCCCCATAGTGATGAGCGCCAGGACCAGGACCGCCAAGGTAAGGAAGAGCAGCGGGAAGAACAGGCGCTGCCCCAAGGTAGGCACGAACCCAACAGCCGCGACGTTCACGCCCGCCACCAGTAGACCAAGCATCAAGACGACGCGCCGGTGCTGCACCATGGCATCCGAAACCTTGCCGATCATGGCCGTGACCATACGAGCCGGCGGCTGTAGGACTGGTTAGCCGATCGGTCGACGCTGAACAACGAAGCGTCGATCATGTCAAGCATCTGGTGGGACGCAGGTGTAAAGCATCAGCCGGGACACGACAACAGGTCGGTGATCGGTGATCGGCGTCTGTGAGGACTTTCTGTACGAGATCAAGTGCGGCCGGCGCTGCCGGCCGCTCGCGCCGCCGAACCTGGGCCGGGCCGAAAGCCCGCCGCCGCGCCTCTGGCCTTCGGCCGCCAGCGCGTCGGTGCTAGCCCGCCGGCGGCGCGACATACGACGAAGCCCCGGACCGCCATTGCTGCTGGCAGATCCGGGGCTTTGGTGTTGAGGGTTGCGACCAGGGCGTGCCTCCGGCGGGGCGCTCGGGCACTCCGGGATGGTGGCGCCATCCCGACAACCTCCGTCCGGGCGGAGCCGAGCGGGCAGGGCCTGCCCGGTCAAGGTCGTTCAGACAGTGGTGTGCTCCACCTTGACCGGGCAGGCCCCACCCACTCCACGGAGTGCGGACGAAGGCCGACGGGATGGCTTAGGGCCAGAGAGCCGAGAGCCGCCGCAAGGTTTGTCTGGCCCGTCAGCGGGGAGAAGCGCCCGTGGAGTACCAGAGACTGAGCCCCGAGCAGGCCGCCGCCCAGTTCTGGGACGGCATGCGCTGTGTGGCCAACGTCGCAACCACCACGGGCAACAAGAATCTGTTTCAGGCGATCCAAGTGGTGGGTCAGGCGGCCATGGCTGTCGGGATCCCGATACCGGATACCGGGGAGTTCGTGCGGTGCCCCACGTGCGACGCGATGCCCGGCCAGCGTTGTATCAACGTGCCGGGCCAACCGCTGCCGGATCATCTTCATCCGGAGCGGACCGAGCGTGCGCGGAGGCTCCGAGAGGAGATCGGCAAGCCATAGCCCACAAGATCATTAATGGCCGCGAAACCGAGGGCGGCCAAGGTCGACTGGCCCGAGGGACCCGCTCAACTCGGCACAGCGGCGAAGCACGGCACCTGACGACATCAAACCGAACCACGGTGACCACCATCGGAGGGAGCCTCGCGTGCCGTGGGGGTGCTGAGGCGCTCCAGATGGTTGGCGCAATGCCGACAGCCCTACTTCCCGATGCGGTGGCAGTCAACCCCGGTATGGTGTCAGCTCTACCCAAACCTGTTTGCCGCCCTGATGGTGGCGCACGCCCCACCGCGCCGACAGAGCCTCGATCACGGCCAGCCCGCGCCCCCCGCTCTCGTCCGGGATGCGTTCGCGGGGCACGACGGACGAGCCGTCGGCCACGGACAGGAGGACCCGCCCGTCGTGGGCTTCTGCGGCGAGGGAGAGGCAGCCGCCGCCGTGGCGCACCGCATTCGTGACCAGCTCGCTGACGATCAGCGCCACTTGCTCGAGCCAGACCTCGTCGCGGAATCCCCAGCCGACCAGAACAGCAATGAGGGTTCGGCGCGCCGTAGCGGGCGCATGAACACCAGGGGGAAGGTCAAGCTGGGCGGTCAACGGGCTCATGGCCGGAGGTCCTGTTTCAGTGGCGGGACGGACGGCCGAGTCACCCTACCCGGTTGAGCCAGCCAGGAAACCCGCAGCTCAGGTCAACACCAGCAAGCGCGTCGAGCAGGCCGGAAGGCCAGCGATCACCAGGGTTGCATCGACCCAATCTTGCGACCACATCGATCTCCGGTCGCCCACCTTCCGGACGATGGTCAGGAACCGATTCGGGGTCACTGGGCCAGCACGGTTACCAAGGTGGCGACGAACCCGACCAGAAGGATGGACCCAGCGAACACCACGAATGGCCACCACTCGCGGGGGCGCTCGCCTTGCTGCGGGAGAGGCTGCGTTGGCTGGTTCCAGGCCGGAGGTGCTAGCGCGACCTGGCGGCGGGCCGGCCACACCTGCGACGGAGTGCGGTCAGTCGACTCAGCGGTCATGGATGGCCTCCGACGGCTCACATTGCTCGGGGTTGGGACCGGGCGGGGCTGCGGGGGGGTCGGCCGTGGCCCCGCCCGGTCATGAAGGCCGCGCACCCGACCTTTCACTATTGACGGGCGTTGCCCTGTCGCCGGGCGTTACATCCCTACCTGCCCGGTTTCGACAGCCTGACACTCCCAAGGTGGCCGGGGCGGATGTGGTGACCTTGGGGAAGGGTGCGCCGCCCCGGCCGGGGACCGGCTCGGCAACGCCGGTCTCCACTGAAGGCGACGCCACGGCAGATCCCGTTACAGCCGGTCCGAATGTCGGGAACCGGGAGGGAAGCCGGAGGTAAGCAAGCCACGAAGACCAGTCGTATCGAGCGGTTGCGGTGGCGGATTCCTGGCCGGCTACAACCGTCGACACAGCGGCAGTCCTAGCCGGAACAAGATCATCGGGCACAGATCCGGCACAACTGAGGCCGACAAGGGCTGTCAACCGCTGTCAGGCAACGGAAGAGTTCGCCCAGGCCAGGACGGCGATCCGCCCGGATGCGGATGATCCTCACACCAGTTGAGGGATTAGTACGTGCAATCCCGGGTCTTATCAGGGACGATGGGCGCAACGGACGTCGGTGATCCCGCCGGCGTCGGTCGTGGTTCCCCGCTGCGCGGGGCGCGGCCGGCGTGGCCAGCGGTGGGCAGCTGGACCGGGAGGGTGAGCACGATGCCTGACATACGACCCACGGTGGGCTCCGGCGCGCTGGTTCTCAACGCCACCTACGAGCCGCTGTGTGTCGTGTCGGTGCGTCGCGCCGCCATCCTCGTGCTCTCCGCCAAGGCGATCTGCGTCGCCGACGGCGACGGCGTCCTGCACAGCGCCCGCGACGCCCTCCCGGTGCCCTCCGTGGTCCGGCTGACCCGCTTCGTCCGGGTGCCCTACCGCACCCACGTGGGGCTGTCCCGGCGCGCGATCTTCGCCCGGGACGGCTGGCGCTGCGCCTACTGCCGGGGGCCTGCGGAGACCATCGACCACGTCTTCCCGCGCAGCCGGGGTGGCCGGCACGCCTGGGAGAACGTGGTCGCCGCCTGTGCCCGGTGCAACCACACCAAGGGCGACAAGACCCCGGCCGAGCTGGGCTGGCGGCTGCACTCCCTGCCCGCCGCCCCCAAGGGCACCGCCTGGCGGGTGCTGGGTCACCGGGCACCCGACCCGCGCTGGGCGGACTGGCTCGACCTGCGCGAGCCCGAGGCCGCCTGAGCGGGGCGCCGGCTCCGCCGCGTCACCGGTCGCGCGCCTTCACCAGCGAGGCGTAGACCACCACGTTGTCGGCGTAGCCGGTCTCGCCGCCCACCCACCGGCCGCCGCAGGTGATCAGTCGCAGGTTCGGGCGGCTGAAGTCGCCGAACACCTCGTCCACCGGCAGGTCCTCCTTGCCGTAGCGCTGCACCTGGTTCACCTCGAAGACCGCCACCTTCCGGTCCTCGCGGGTCACCTCGACCGTGTCGCCGTCGCGCAGGTCCCGCAGCCCGTGGAAGACCGCCGGGCCGGTGGTGGTGTCGACGTGCCCGACGATCACCGCCGGGCCGTACTGGCCGGGGGCGGGTCCCTGGTCGTACCAGCCGGCCTCCTGGGCGCGGGCGGCGTCGGGCACCCCGATGCTGCCGTCCGGGGCGATCCCGACGTGGTGCACCGGGGCCCGCACGTCGATCCGGGAGATCGAGATCAGGGTCGGTGGGCTGCCCGGGAGCACCGGGAACCTCTTCGGCGGCGGGCGCAGGCCGGCGATGAACCGGTCCGGCAGCACGCTGAGGCCGGTCACCTGTTCGACGCCGAGCATCGCGACGATCAGCGCCATCAGGGTGGCGATCACCATGAACGCGGCGCCCGGCCCCCGGCTCCGGTAGCCGCCGTAGCGGGCCGGCCGCGCCGCCGGCCGTACCGGACGGGCGTGGGCGACCGGGTCGGTCGTGGTCACGCTGGCGGTGAAGGCCTGGCCGGCCACCCGGCGGAAGCGGCCGGCCGCACGGGCCGCCAGCCGGGCCGCGGCGCGGACCCGGTCCCGACCCGACCGCGGGGTGCGTCTGCGTGTGCGGGTCATGGCGACGTGGGGTCAGGAGTTCGTCCCGGCCCGCCGGCGGCTCCCGCCGAACATCCCGAGCCCGGCCACCACGGTCACCACGGCCAGGCCGCCGACCAGCAGTAGCGAACCCGCGCCCCGGCCGTCGGCGGTGCCGCCGCCCCCGGTCGCCGGGCCCTTGGTCGGCTGGGCCATGTTCAGCACGGTCAGGGTGGTCGACGCGGTGTTGCCGTTGGCGCACCGCAGGTCGACCGGGTAGTCGCCCGGCTGCTTGTTGCCCGGGATGGTGACCGCCCCGGTCAGGAAGCCGTTGTCCGGCCGCAGGACCACCCGGCCGAAGGCGTCCGACTGCACGGTGGCCTGCTGGTTGTTGGCGTTGTCGCAACTGGCCCGGATGCTGACCCGGGTGCCGGCCTGCGCGGTGTTCGGCGTGACCTCGACGAAGGTGTTCTCCCCGGCCCGGGCCGGTGTGGCCGTCGCCAGGACGAACGCCGCGACCAGGGCGAACATCGCCAGGACGGCGGAAAAGGCACGATGGTACGCGCTGAGCCCCCGCATGATTCTCCCCTCCCGGCCAGGTGCGCCGGAATCCTGCGACGGGTGTCCGGGCCTGCATTCCCGCTCGCCGTGGGGCAAACCCGCCCGGGTCAGCGGCGGCGGGTGCCCGGCGCCCCGGCCGGCGGGTTCGGCAGCGGGGTGACCGGGTGCCAGTCCAGCGGGGTGGAGAGCACCATCGTGCTGGACGGCTGGCCGTACGGGGCGAGTCGGTCGATGACCGCCTCGAACTCGGTGATCGAGCCGGCGGCGACCTTGAGCATGCTGCACGCGTCCCCGGTGATCCGGTGGATCTCCCGGATCTCCGGCCAGCCGGCGACGTCCGGGTCGTGCAGGATGCAGCGCGAGCCGTAGCAGGACATCCGGATCAGCGCGACCACGCCGCGACCCGCCCGGGTCAGGTCCACGTGGGCGTGGTAGCCGGTGATCACGCCGGACTCCTCCAGCCGGCGCACCCGCTCGGCCACCGCCGGCGGGGACAGGTGCACCCGTCGGGACAGCTCGCTGTACGACAGCCGCGCGTCGGTCTGCAGCTCACGCAGCAGGGCCCAGTCCATCTCGTCCACGCGTGGACCTTACCTTCCGCAGGTCGAGCGGCAGAAGAGCCTTCCGCTCAGAAGGTGAAACCCTGGATCGCCGTCGAATCGGCATTCCATACGCCGTTGTGACCAGGGCATCATGTCGTCACCCGGCTCACGGAGGAGACGACAAGGTGGATCAGACGGATCTGCGGGCGCCCACCCGGACCGCCGCGGTGCGCCCGGTCACGCCGCAGCAGCGCACCGCGCGGGCGGCCCGCAACGGCGGCGAACCCACGCTGGAGTTCGCCGACCGGGTGCCGTACGACGCGTACGTGCACGCCAGCACCCTGCACACCCTGCAGCAGCCGCTCAGCACCGACCCCGGCGAGATGTCCTTCCTGATGGTCAGCCAGATCATGGAGCTGTACTTCGGGCTGACCTGCCACGAGCTGCGCCAGGCCCAGCGGGACCTGCGCGCCGACCGGGTGTGGGAGGCGCTGGCGCCGCTGCGCCGGGCCGCGCTGCACCTGGAGGGGCTCAACGCCGCCTGGCGCGGGCTGCGCTGGATGACCCCGGCGGACTTCAACCGGTTCCGCAACCTGCTCGGCGAGGGCTCCGGCTTCCAGTCCGCCATGTACCGGCAGCTGGAGTTCCTGCTCGGCCTGCGCGACCCGGCGTTGATCCGGCCGTTCCGCCGCCACGAAGAGGTCTACGACGAGCTGCGCGCCGCGCTCGACGTGCCGAGCCTCTGGGACGACGTGATCGCCCTGCTCGCCCGGCACGGCCACGACCTCCCCGCCGACCTGCTGGAGCGGGACGTCACCGTCGAGCACCGGCCGCACCCGTCGGTCGAGGCGGCCTGGGTCGAGATCTACGACGACGGCGGGCCGCAGAACCACCTCCGCCTGCTCGGCGAGGCGCTGACCGAGGTGGCCGAGCAGTTCGGCGACTGGCGGTGGAACCACGTCAAGGCCGTGCAGCGCACCATGGGCGCGAAGGTCGGCAGCGGCGGCTCGGCCGGACTGGCCTGGCTGCAACGCAGCATGGCCCGGGTGGTCTTCCCGGAGCTGTGGTCGGCCCGGACGGCGATGTGAGCGGGGGGCGGGACATGACCACCTCGGAGCAGGAGGCGCACCGCCTCGACGCCGCCGACCCCGGGCACCGGCACCTCTTCCACGTGCCGCCCGCCGACGGCGGACGCTACCCGCAGACCGCGTACCTGGCCGGCAACTCGCTCGGGCTGCAGCCCCGGGCTACCCGCGCGGAACTCCTCGCCGACCTGGACGCCTGGAGCCGGCTCGGGGTCGAGGGGCACCTGGAGGCGGAGCGGCCGTGGCTGCCGTACCACGAGCTGTTGACGGCGCCCGCCGCGCGACTGGTCGGCGCCCGGCCCGCGGAGACCGTGGTGATGAACTCCCTCACCGTCAACCTGCACCTGCTGATGGTGAGCTTCTACCGGCCCGCCGGGGAGCGGACCCGGATCGTCATCGAGGACAGCGCCTTCCCCTCGGACAGCTACGCGGTGCGCAGCCAGGCCCGCTTCCACGGTCTGGACCCGGACGCCACCGTGGTCCGGCTGACGCCGCGCGCCGGCGAGGACACCCTGCGCACCGAGGACGTGAGCGACTACCTGGCCGCCGAGGGCGACCGGGTGGCGCTGGTGCTGCTCGGCGGGGTCAACTACCTCACCGGCGAGCTGATGGACATCCCGGCGATCACCGCCGCCGGCCGGGCGGCCGGCGCGATCGTCGGCTGGGACCTGGCCCACGCCGCCGGCAACGTGCCGCTGGCGCTGCACGACTGGGACGTCGACTTCGCCGCCTGGTGCTCCTACAAGTACCTCAACTCCGGGCCCGGCGCGCTGGGCGGGGTCTTCGTCCACGAGCGGCACCTGGGCGATGACCGACTGCCCCGCTTCGAGGGCTGGTGGAGCACCGAGGCGGCCACCCGGTTCGAGATGACCCCGGTCTCCCGGCCGCCGGCCACCGTGGAGGCCTGGCAGATCTCCAACCCGCCGATCTTCGCGATGGGCCCGGTGCGTACCTCGCTGGAGCTCTTCGACCGCGTCGGCATGCCGGCCCTGCGGGAGCGCAGCGTCCGGCTCACCGGCTACCTGGAACGGCTGCTCGACGAGGTGACGTCCGGCCGGCCGCTGACCGTGGTCACCCCGCGCGATCCGGCCCGGCGGGGCTGCCAGCTCTCGGTGCGCATCGGCGCCGGCAGCGCCGCCGAGCTGACCAAGCGGCTGCGGCACGAGCACGGCGTGGTCGCCGACGCCCGGGAGCCGGACATCGTCCGGTTCGCCCCGGTGCCGCTCTACTCCACGTACCACGACTGCTGGCGGGTCGCCGACGCGCTGGCGGCGACCGTCCCCGAGGTGCATCCATGAGTGCGGAACGCGACGAGATCGCGGTGGTGGGTGCCGGGCTCGCCGGCTGCCTGCTGGCCTGCTACCTGGCCCGACGCGGCTACCCGGTGGCCCTCTACGAGCGGCGGCCGGACCCGCGGACCGGGCGGGTGGAGCGCGGCCGGTCGATCAACCTGGCGCTCTCCGAGCGCGGCCTGGACGCGCTGCGCCGCATCGGCCTGGCCGAGCAGGTGATGGCGGACGCCCTGCCGATGCGCGGCCGGATGATCCACCCGGTCGCCGGCGAGCCGCAGTTCCAGTCGTACAGCGGCTCCGGGGACCGGGCGATCAACTCGATCAGCCGGGGCGCGCTGAACAACGCCCTGCTCAACGCCGCCGCCGCGCTGCCCGGGGTGCGGCTCGCCTTCGACCACCGGCTGGTCGGCCTCGATCCGGCCAGCGGCGAGATGACCTTCGAGACCCCGCAGGGCAAGGTCGCTGCCACCGCGTCGGTCGTCCTCGGCGCCGACGGCGCCGGCTCCGCCGTGCGTGGGCAACTGCTCGGGTACGGGGTGCTGACCGAGAGCCTGGACTTCCTCGACTACGGCTACAAGGAACTCACCATCCCGCCGCTCGGCGGCGACTTCGCCCTCGACCCGTCGGCGCTGCACATCTGGCCGCGCGGCACCTCCATGATGATCGCGCTGCCCAACCCGGACCGCTCGTTCACCTGCACGCTCTTCTGGCCCACCCACGGCACCGCCAGCTTCGCCTCGCTGGGCAGCCCGGCGGCGATCGAGCGGCACTTCGCCACCCACTACCCGGACCTGATCCCGCTCGCGCCCAACCTGGTCGACGACTACCAGCACAACCCGGTCGGGGTGCTGGGCACGGTCCGCTGCGCGCCCTGGCAGGTCGCCGGGAAGGTGGCGCTGCTCGGCGACGCGGCGCACGCCATCGTGCCGTTCTACGGCCAGGGCGCCAACTGCGCCATGGAGGACGTCGTCGAACTGGACCGCTGCCTGGACGAGTGCGACGACGACTGGTCCGCCGCGCTGCCGCTCTACCAGCGGCGCCGGCAGGACAACGCCGAGGCGATCGCCCGGATGGCGCTGGCCAACTTCGTGGAGATGCGGGACAAGGTCGCCTCGCCGGTGTTCCAGACCCGCAAGCGGGTCGAGCACGCCCTGGAACGGGCGCTGCCCGGCCGGTACGTTTCGCAGTACGAACTGGTCTCCTTCTCCACCACCCCGTACGCGCAGGTGCGCCGCCGGGTGCGCCGCCAGTACGCGGTGGTGGGGGCGGTGGCCGCGGGCGGGCTGGCGTTGCTGGTCGGCGCGGTGGGTGCGGCGATCGGCCGGGGGAGGCGCGGATGACGCTCTGGGACGCGCGGCTCATGGCCGGCAGCGCGCCGGACGGGCCGGGGTTGCTGCGCCACTTCGTCGGCGGCGAGTTCGTCGACGCGGGGCCGCGCTTCACCAAGCGCAGCCCGGTGACCGGCGAGCCGGTCTTCGAGGTGGTCGAGGCGTCGAAGTCCACGGTGGACGACGCGGTGGCCGCCGCCCGGGCGGCGCTGCGCGGGCCGTGGGGCCGGATGGGGGAGCGGGAGCGCGCCGAGGTGCTGCGCCGGGTCGCCGACGAGCTGGAGCGCCGCTTCGACGACCTGGTCACCGCCGAGGTCGCCGACACCGGCAAGGCCATCTCGCAGGCCCGCACCCTCGACATTCCGCGCGGCGCGGCGAACTTCCGGGCCTTCGCCGAGATCGTGGCGACCGCCCCGACCGAGTCGTTCACCACGGTCACCCCGACCGGCGGCCGGGCGCTGAACTACGCCGTCCGCAAGCCGGTCGGCGTGGTCGCCGTGATCGTGCCGTGGAACCTGCCGCTGCTGCTGCTCACCTGGAAGGTGGCCCCGGCGCTGGCCTGCGGCAACGCCGTGGTGGTCAAGCCCAGCGAGGAGACGCCCGCCTCGGCGACGCTGCTGGCCGAGGTGATGGCCGCCGCCGGCGTGCCGGACGGGGTGTTCAACCTGGTGCACGGCTTCGGCCCGGACTCGGCCGGTGAGTTCCTCACCCGGCACCCGGGGGTCGACGCGATCACCTTCACCGGCGAGTCGGCCACCGGCGGCGCTATCATGCGGGCCGCCGCGGACGGCGTGAAGGCCGTCTCGTTCGAGCTGGGCGGCAAGAACGCCGGGCTGGTCTTCGCCGACGCCGACCTGGACGCGGCGGTGGCCGGCTCGGTGCGCTCCAGTTTCACCAACGGCGGGCAGGTCTGCCTCTGCACCGAGCGGATCTACGTGCAGCGCCCGGTCTTCGAGGAGTTCACCGCCCGGCTGGCCAAGCGGGCCGGGGAGCTGGCGTACGGGTGGCCGGCCGACGAGGCCACCGCGAACATGCCGTTGATCTCGCACGGCCACCGGGACAAGGTGCTCGGCCACTACGCGCTGGCCCGGACCGAGGGCGCCGAGGTGCTCACCGGGGGCGGCGTGCCGCGCTTCGGCGACGGCCGCGACGGCGGGGCGTACGTGCAGCCGACCGTGCTGACCGGGCTCGGCCCGCGGGCGCGGACCAACACCGTGGAGATCTTCGGCCCGGTCGTGCACGTGGCCCCGTTCGACGACGAGGACGAGGCGTACGCGCTGGCCAACGGCACCGAGTACGGCCTGGCGGCGACGGTCTGGACCCGGGACGTGGGCCGGGCGCACCGGGCCGGCGCCCGGCTGGACGCCGGCATCGTCTGGGTGAACACCTGGTTCCTGCGCGACCTGCGCACCCCGTTCGGCGGCGTGAAGGCCTCCGGCATCGGCCGGGAGGGTGGCGCGCACTCGCTGGACTTCTACTCCGAACTGACCAACGTCTGCGTGGACCTGTCGTGAGCGGGCGAGGAGCCGGCGTGAGAGCTGACATCGAAGCGGCGAACCGGGAGTTGGCCGAGGCCCGCACCAGCGGGAAGCCCTGCCCACCGCTGCGCGGGCGGCTGCTGCCGGAGGGCGACGTCGAGTCGGCGTACCGGGTGCAGCAGTTGCAGGCGCGGGCGTGGCAGGGCCGGGGCGAGCGCCGGGTGGGCGCGAAGATCGGGCTGACCTCCCGGGCGGTGCAGGAGAACTTCGGCGTCTTCCAGCCGGACTTCGGGGTGCTGACCGACGCGATGGCGGTCGGCGACGGCGTCGAGGTGCCGATCGAGCGCCTGCTCCAGCCCCGGGTGGAGGCGGAGATCGCCTTCGTGCTCGGCGCGGACCTGACCGACGAGCGGGTCACCACCGTGGACCTGCTCCGGGCGGTCGACCACGTGCTCCCGGCCATCGAGATCGTCGACTCGCGGATCGCCGGCTGGGACATCTCCATCGTGGACACCGTTGCCGACAACGCCTCCAGCGGGATGTTCGTGCTCGGCACCACACCCCGCCGGCTCGCCGACGTGGACCTGCGGCTGTGCGGCATGGTGCTGGAGCACGCCGGTGAGCCGGTCTCGGTGGGCGCCGGGGCGGCCTGCCTCGGCAATCCGTTGCACGCGCTGGAGTGGCTGGTCCGGACGATGGCCCGGGCCGGGGACCCGCTGCGCGCGGGCGACGTGGTGCTCTCCGGGGCGCTCGGCCCGATGGTGCCGGTCACCCCGGGCGCCGCGTACGAGGCCCGGATCTCCGGGCTCGGTTCGGTGCGGACCTGTTTCACGAAGGAGGCCGGGGCATGACCACGGGTGTGGCGGTGATCGGATCCGGCAACATCGGCACCGATCTGATGATCAAGGTGTTGCGGCTCAGCGACAGCCTCCGGATGGTGGCGATGGCCGGCATCGACCCGGAGTCCGACGGCCTGGCCCGGGCGCGGCGGCTCGGCGTGGCCACCACCGCCGACGGCGTGGACGGGCTCGTCGCCCTGCCCGAGTTCGCCGACGTGGAGCTGGTCTTCGACGCCACCTCGGCCGGCGCGCACCGGCACAACGACGCCGTGCTGCGGGCGCACGGCCGTACGGTGGTCGACCTGACCCCGGCGGCCATCGGCCCGTACGTGGTGCCCCCGGTCAACCTGGACGAGCACCTGCACGAGAGCAACGTCAACATGGTCACCTGCGGTGGGCAGGCCACCGTGCCGATCGTCGCCGCCGTCGGCCGGGTCACCCGGGTCGCGTACGCGGAGATCGTCGCGTCGATCGCCTCGAAGTCGGCCGGACCGGGCACCCGGGCCAACATCGACGAGTTCACCGAGACCACCGCCCGGGCGATCGAGGTGGTCGGCGGCGCGGAACGCGGCAAGGCGATCATCGTGCTCAACCCGGCCGACCCGCCGCTGCTGATGCGCGACACCGTCTACTGCCTCTGCCCGGACCCCGACGCCGACCGGGCCGCCATCGCCGCCTCGGTGGCCGACATGGTGGCCACCGTCCAGGAGTACGTCCCCGGCTACCGGCTCAAGCAGGACGTGCAGTTCGACCGGGTCGACACCTACTTGCCGTCGCTCGGGCGGCACCTGACCGGCTGGCAGGTCTCGGTCTTCCTGGAGGTCTCCGGGGCCGGGCACTACCTGCCGGCGTACGCCGGGAACCTGGACATCATGACCTCGGCCGCGCTGCGTACCGCGGAGCGGCTGGTGGCCCGCCGCGCGAGCAGCACGGAGGTGGCGGCATGACCGACCTGTACATCCAGGACGTGACGCTGCGCGACGGCATGCACGCCATCGCCCACCGCTACACCGTCGACCAGGTGCGCACCATCGCCGCCGCGCTGGACGCCGCCGGAGTGGCCGCCATCGAGGTGGCGCACGGCGACGGGCTGGCCGGCTCCAGCGTCAACTACGGCCACGGCGCGGCCAGCGACGCCGACTGGATCTCCGCCGCCGCCGAGGTGCTGACCACCGCGAAGCTGACCACCCTGCTGCTGCCCGGGATCGGCACCATCGCCGACCTGAAGGCGGCGAAGGCGCTCGGGGTGACCAGCGTCCGGATCGCCACCCACTGCACCGAGGCGGACATCTCCGCCCAGCACATCTCCTGGGCCCGGGAGAACGGCATGGACGTCGCCGGGTTCCTGATGATGTCGCACATGAACGACCCGGCCGGGCTGGCCGCCCAGGCCAGGCTGATGGAGTCGTACGGGGCGCACTGCGTCTACGTCACCGACTCCGGCGGCCGGCTGCTGATGTCCGACGTGGCGCAGCGGGTCGACGCGTACCGGCAGGTGCTCCGGCCGGAGACGCAAATCGGCATCCACGCCCACCACAACCTGTCGCTCGGGGTGGCCAACAGCGTGCTCGCCGTCGAGCACGGCCGGATCGCCGGTGACGGGCCGGCCGGCCCGGACGCCCCGCACGGCCGTACGGTCCGGGTGGACGCATCGCTGGCCGGGATGGGCGCCGGGGCCGGCAACGCCCCGCTGGAGGTCTTCGTCGCGGTCGCCGAGCTGCACGGCTGGAAGCACGGCTGCGACGTCTTCGCACTGATGGACGCGGCCGACGACATCGTCCGGCCGCTGCAGGACCGCCCGGTCCAGGTCGACCGGGAGACGCTCTCCCTCGGGTACGCCGGGGTCTACTCCAGCTTCCTGCGGCATGCCGAGCGGGCCTCGGCGAAGTACGGCGTGGACGTCCGCTCGATCCTGGTCGAGCTGGGCCGGCGGCGGATGGTCGGCGGCCAGGAGGACATGATCGTGGACGTGGCGCTGGACCTGGCCGGCCGTGACGAGCAGTTGACCGGCCGCGAGGAGCAGGGGGAGGCCGCATGATCGGGGTGGACGTCGCGGGGATCGCCGAGCGGCTGGGCGTGGCCGCGGACTCGGCCACCGCGATCCCGCAGCTGGCCGCCGAGACCGGCCTGGACGTCGCCGCCGCGTACGCGGTGCAGACCGCGCTGCTGCAGCGCCGGCTGGACCGGGGTGAGCGGCTGGTCGGGCTCAAGATGGGGCTGACCAGCAAGGCGAAGATGGCCCAGGTCGGCGTGGACGAGGTGATCTGGGGCCGGCTCACCGACGTGATGCGGGTCCCCGACGGCGGCACGGTCGACGTGGCCGACTTCATCCACCCACGGGTCGAGCCGGAGGTCGCGTTCCTGCTGGACCGGCTCCCCGACCCGGGCGAGCCGGTCGGCGCCTTCGCCGACGCCGTCCGCGCGGTCGCCCCGGCGATCGAGCTGATCGACTCCCGCTACGCGAACTTCACCTTCTCCCTGCCGGACGTGGTCGCCGACAACACCTCGGCGGCGGCATTCGTGGTCGGGCCGTGGTCGCCGGTGCCCGACGGGCTGGACAACCTGGGCGTGCTGCTGGAGATCGACGGGCGGGTGGCGCAGGTCGGCTCGACGGCGGCGATCCTCGGCGACCCGCGCCGGGCGCTGGACGAGGGCATCCGGTTGGCCGGCCGGCACGGGGTGCGGCTGCACTCCGGGTGGGTCTTCCTCGCCGGCGCCGCCACCGCTGCGGTGCCGCTGCGTCCCGGTGCCCACGTGCGGGCCGTGGTGGAGAAGCTCGGCACCGCCTCGCTCCGGGCCGCGTCGTGACCGGGTCGGCGCGCGTGGTCAGCGGCAAGGCGGTGCCGCGGGGGGCGTTTCCGCACGTCAAGGTGGCGGGCGGGTTCGTCTTCGTCTCGGGTACGTCGTCGCGGCGGCCGGACAACACCTTCGCCGGCGTGTCGGTGGACGAGTTCGGCACCACGGACCTCGACATCCGGGTGCAGACCCGGGCGGTCATCGAGAACATCCGTGATCTGCTGCGGTCGGTCGGTGCGGACCTGTCCGACCTCGTCCAGGTGACCTCGTACCTGGTCAACATGAACGATTTCGGTGGTTACAACGAGGTGTGGGCGGAGTTCTTCGACGCGTCCGGGCCGACCCGGACGACCGTTGCCGTGCACCAGTTGCCGCACCCGCACCTGCTGATCGAGATCCAGGCCGTCGCCCTGCTTCCCCAAGGAGGTCAGTCGTGAGTGAGATCGCCGAGCCGTTCAGCTTCCCGGGCTGGATCGCGGAGAACCAGCACCTGCTGAAGCCGCCGGTGGGCAACAAGGAGATGTTCCCGGGCGGGGACGACTTCATCGTGATGGTGGTGGGCGGGCCCAACCAGCGCACCGACTTCCACGTCGACCCGTACGAGGAGTTCTTCTACCAGGTCAAGGGCAACATGCACATCAACCTGATGACGCCCGAGGGGCCGCGTACGGTGCACGTGCGCGAGGGTCAGATGTGGATGCTGCCGCGCAACACCCCGCACTCGCCGCAGCGTCCCGAGCCCGGCTCGATCGGCGTGGTGGTGGAGCGGGTCCGCGAGGAGGGCACGCTGGAGAAGTTCCAGTGGTACTGCCCCGAGTGCGGGCACAAGGTGCACGAGGTGGAGTTGCAGGTACGCGACATCGCCGCCGACCTGCCCCCGGTCTTCCAGGCGTTCTACGCCGACGAGTCCGCGCGCACCTGCGACAAGTGCGGCACGCTGCACCCGGGCAAGGGCTGATGCGTCCACCGGTCGTCGACGTGCACACGCACGTCGTACCGAAGGGGTGGCCGGACCTCGCCGCGGCGTGCGGCGGGTCCGGCTGGCCCTGGTTGCGGGTGGACTCCGAGCGCGCCGCCATGATCATGGTGGGGGAGACCGAGTTCCGTCCGGTCGGCGCGGAGTGCTGGGACGCGCCGACCCGGCTGGCCGACATGGCCACCGACGGCGTCGACGTGCAGGTGGTCTCTCCGACGCCGGTCTTCTTCTCCTACGACCGCCCCGCCGACCAGGCGGTGAAGGTCGCCCGGATCTTCAACGACCTCACCCTGGAGGTCACCGCCGCCGGTGGGGACCGGCTGGTGCCGTTCTGCCAGGTGCCGTTGCAGGACCCGGACGCGGCCTGCGCCGAGCTGGACCGCTGCCTGGCGGCCGGGCACGTCGGCGTGGAGATCGGCAACCACGTCGGCGACCGCGACCTCGACGACGCCGGCATCGTGCAGTTCCTGACCCACTGCGCCCAGGTGAGCGCGCCGGTCTTCGTGCACCCCTGGGACATGCCGGGCGGTCCCCGGCTGGACCGGTGGATGGCCCGCTGGCTCACCGGCATGCCCGCCGAGACGCACCTGTCGGTGCTGGCGCTCATCCTCGGCGGGGTCTTCGACCGGGTGCCGGAGACGCTGCGGATCTGCTTCGCGCACGGCGGCGGCAGCTTCCCGTTCTGGCTGGGCCGCGCCGACAACGCCTGGCACCGCCGTGGCGACCTGGTACGCGGCGCCTCGACCGCCCCGCCCAGCTCCTACGCCGACCGGTTCAGCGTCGACTCGGTGGTGTTCGCCCAGGCCGCGCTGCGGCTGCTGGTGGACACCATGGGCGCGGACCGGGTGCTGGTGGGCAGCGACTACCCGTACCCGCTGGGGGAGCGGCCGGTCGGGCGGGTGGTCCACGAGGCCGACTTCCTCACCGGGGAGCAGCGCGACAAGCTGCTCGGCGGCAACGCGCTACGCTTCCTCGGCCGGCCGGGTATATAAACATTGCATGGCGTTATATAGTCTTCTCGTGAAGACTGTTATCGACCTCGATGATGACCTGCTCGAACGCGCGCGGCGTGAGCTGGGCACCAAGAGTAAGAAGGACACGATCCACGCGGCGCTGCGGTTGGTGGCGGAACGCAGTGAGCGGCTGGAGGCCGTACGCGAACTGCTGTCCGTCGACCGCGACTGGACCGGGATCCTGAACGACGACAAGACACCACGCGGCCAGCAGGATGCCGCGTGACTCCGAGCGGCCTCTATCTGATCGACACGTCGGCCTGGGCCCGGATGCGTCTGCCGGTGGTCCAGAAGCGACTCGCGGCGATCCTCGAGGAGGGCCTCGCGGCAACATGCCTTCCGCTGGATCTCGAGGACGGCCGCAGCGCGCGGGACTTCCGCGACGCCATGACCATCCGTGCCCGGCGCGCGCAACTCATGGTGGACCTGCCGGTCACCGCTGCGGTCTGCACGCGAGCCCGTGACCTGCAGTTGGCGCTGACCGCCCGAGGTCACCACCGTGCCGCCAGCCCGGTTGACGTGACCGTCGCCGCCACGGCCGCCGAATACTCTGCGACCGTTCTGCACTATGACCGTGACTTCGACCTCCTGAGCGAGGTCGGTGGCCCACAGTCTGAGTGGGTCGCCCCGGCGGGCACCCTCTCCTGACGCCACGTCGGCACGGATCTGCGTCCCGGTCGTGTCGGCGAGCCAACCGGCCGCCGAGCGGGCAGGATGGCGGCATGGCCGAGCCGCACGACCTGACCGCGCTGGAGCAGGCCGCCGCCGTCGCGCGGGGCGAGCTCTCCAGCGTCGATCTGGTCACGCACCACCTGCACCGGGTGGACGCGCTCGGCGACACCGTCGGCGCGTTCGTCACCGTCACGCCCGAACGCGCCCTCGCCGCCGCCCGGGCCGCCGACGCGGTGCCGGTCGCGGGGCGCGGGCCGCTGCACGGCGTACCGACCGCGATCAAGGACCTGACCCTCACCGCCGGGGTGCGCACCACCTTCGGCTCGGCGGCGTTCGCCGGCTTCGTCCCGCCGGTGGACGCCGACGTGGTCCGGCTGATGGCCGCCGCCGGGCTGGTCAGCCTCGGCAAGACCACCACCTCCGAGCTGGGCTGCTCGCTCTACTCGGAGGGGCTGGTGGCGCCGCCGGCCCGCAACCCGTGGGACCTGGCGTACACCGCCGGCGGCTCCAGCGGCGGCGCGGCGGCCGCGGTGGCCACCGGCCTGGTCCCGGTCGCCCAGGGCTCCGACGGCGGCGGGTCGCTGCGCATCCCGGCCGCCCTCTGCGGCCTGGTCGGCTACAAGCCGAGCCGCGGCCTGGTCTCCGGTGGCCCGCTCGGCTTCGGCGCGTTCGGCCTGCCCACCAACGGCCCGCTCGGGCGTACGGTCGCCGACGTCGCCGCGCTGCTCGACGCGATGGCGGTGCCGGTGCCCGGCGAGCCGTACCTGCCGCCGCCGCGACCCGACGGCGGCTACCTCGGCGTCGCCCGCCGGGCCGCCCCGGGCCGCCTGCGGATCGGCCGCTTCGACGCCCCGATGCTCGCCGACGAGCCGGTCCACCCCGACTGCGTCGCCGCGGTGGACCGGGCCGCCGCGCTGCTCACCGCCGCCGGCCACGAGGTGGTCGAGGTCGACCGGCCGCTCGGCCCCGCGGTGTGGCCGCTCTTCGAGAGCCTCTGGTACGTGCTGGCGCTGGCCCCGGTGCCGCCGGAGCGGGAGTCCGAACTGCTGCCGCTGACCCGGTTCCTCCGCGCCCGGGGCGCGGCCGTCGGCGCCGGCGCGCTGATGGCCACCCTCGGCGAGATTCAGGCCCAGGTACGCCTCGGCGCCCGCCGCACCGCCGACTGCGACCTGCTGCTCTGCCCCACCCTGGCCGCACCCCAGGCGCCGGTCGGCTGGTTCACCGCCGCCGCCGACCCGGCGACCGATTTCGACCTGCAGCGCCGGTTCTCGCCGTACTGCGCGGTGTTCAACGTGACGGGAGATCCGTCCGTCTCGCTACCGCTCGGGCGTACCGCGACCGAGCTGCCCGTCGGGGTGCTGCTGACCGGTCGCTACGGCGACGACGCCCGACTGATCGCCACGGCAGCGCAACTGGAACACTGCAGTGGCGGATGGGATCGGCACCCCGCAATCTGGCGGGGCGTCGACTCCGCTAACGTGAATGGCAGCGGAGTCGGGCGGTCGGCGCCATGATCGTCCACCCGACCCGGATGCTCTGGTCGCTATCTTCCGCCTGGGGGCGTTGGGATTGTCTGTCACTGAGACGTTGCTGATCTTCGTCGGCATCCCGGCGGCGGTGATGCTGGTGATCGTCGGTCTGGTGTTCGCCAGCAATCGCCGTGGTGGCGGCGGGTCCAAGCGCTACCGGCCGGGCCGTCGCTTCGACTTCACCCCGGTCTGGTTCCTGGGTCGCCCGGAGCAGCTGGCCGACTCGGCCGGCACCGCCCTGTCCGCGGGCGCGCAGGCGCCGGCGCTGACCAGCCACAAGCTCGAGCAGGCCGGCATCGAAGCGCCGGCCGGTGGAACCGGAGGCGCAAGTGACCGTTGGTGACATGCAGACCGGGACGGGTAACCCGCCCGACGTGCTGGACGGGCCGTTCTCGACCCGCCAGCTGCTGCGCATCGACGAGGCGCTCCGCCTGGCCGACCAGGGCACCGGCCTGGTCTTCTCGGTCTACGTGGGCGGCCTCGACGAGCCGGTCCGCGAGCACGCCGAGCGCCTGCACCGCCAGCTCGCCGAGCCCGACCGGTCCGTCCTGATCGCGGTGTCGCCCAACCAGCGTCAGCTGGAGGTGGTCACCGGTCGGCACGCCCGCAAGCGCATCCCCGACACGTACGCCCGGCTCGCCGCGCTGTCGATGGTGGCGGCGTTCGGCGGCGGCGACCTGGCCGGTGGCATCATCAACGGCCTCGACCAGCTCGCCAGCCACGCCGGCAGGGCCTGAGCACCCGCACGTACGACGAAGCCCGGCCCGCGTCACGCGGGCCGGGCTTCGTGCTTCCGACAACGGGGCGGGGCCGGCGTGGGCTCTCGCCCACGCCGGCCCCGGACCGGGTACTCCTGGTCAGGCGCTCTGGGCGTCCTTGGCGCGGGCCCTGAGCGAGCGGACCACCCCGTCGCGGCCCTCGGCGACCAGCCGGCGCAGCGGCGCCGGGTGCCCGTCCTGCGCCAGCCAGGCGTCGGTGGCCGCCACCGTCTCCTCCGCGACCAGGTACGCCGGGTAGGCGAGCTGGACGAACTCCTGCGCCGGCTCGCTGTCCCGCTGCGCCCAGACCTGCGCCACGCTGGCGAAGTACTTCTCCCGGTACGGCGCGGTGAGCTCCACCTGCGCCGGGTGGGTGAAGCCCTGCAGCAGCGCGCGGTTGCGCCAGTTCGGCAGCGACTGCGGGCCGGTCAGCTCGGCCCAGACCGCCGCCTTGTTCTCGGCGGTCGGCACCAGCGCGTGCGCGTACGCGGCCTCCCGCTCGCCACTGGCCGTCCGGTCGGCGGCCAGCTCGGCCTCGACCTCGGCGGCGCCGGCCGCCCCGTTGGCCACCAGCGACTGGAGGACCGTCCAGCGCAGCTCGGTGTCGATGGTCAGCCCGGCCGGTACGCCGTTGCCGTCCAGCCAGCCGCGCAGGGTCGCCAGGTCCTCTGCGGAGCGGGCCGCCGAGGCGTACGCGCGGGCCCAGGCGAGCTGGAAGCCGCTGCCCGGCTCGGCGGCGGACAGCGCCGTCCTCGCGGTACGGGCCAGCTCCGCCCAGCCGGTCGGCGCCCAGGCCGGGTCGGCGTAGACGGTGAGCGTGGTGCTCGCCTGGCGCAGGGTGGCGGTGACCAGGTTGATGTCGGTCTCGGCGGGGAGCCCGGCCAGCACCAGCGCCACGTAGTCGCGGGCGGCGAGCTCGGCGTCGCGGGTCATGTCCCAGGCGGCCGTCCAGCACAGGGCCCGGGCCAGCGAGGACTCCAGCCCGGCGATGTGCTGCACCACGGTGGCCATCGACCGCTCGTCCAGCCGCAGCTTGGTGTACGTCAGGTCGTCGTCGTTGAGCAGCAGCACGTCGGCGGCCCGCGTGCCGGGCAGCGCGGAGAGCTCGGTCTGCTCGCCGGTCACGTCGACCTCGATCCGCTCCCGGCGGACCAGCCGGCCGTCGGCGAGGTCGTAGAGGCCCACGCCGATGCGGTGGGTACGCAGCGTCGGGTGCCCCGCCGGCGCCTCCTGGCGGACCAGCACCCGCTGGTACGTCCCGTCGTCGCCGATGGTCACCTCGGGGCGCAGCGTGTTGACCTGGGCGGTCTCCAGCCACTGCGCGGCGAACTTGCGCAGCTCCCGGCCGGAGGCGGTCTCCAGCTCGGAGAGCAGGTCGTCGAAGGTGGCGTTGCCCCAGGCGTGCTTGCCGAAGTACGCCCGCAGGCCGGCCACGAACGGCTCCTCGCCGACGTACGCGACGAGCTGCTTGAGCACGCTCGCGCCCTTGGCGTAGGTGATGCCGTCGAAGTTGACCTCGACCGCCTCCAGGTCCGGCATCTCGCAGTACACCGGGTGGGTGGAGGAGAGCTGGTCCTGCCGGTATCCCCAGTTCTTCCGGATCGACAGGAAGGTCGTCCAGGCCTCGGAGAACCGGGTGGCGTGGGTGTTGCACCAGTGGCTGGCCCACTCGGCGAACGACTCGTTGAGCCACAGGTCGTTCCACCAGCGCATGGTGACGAGGTCACCGAACCACATGTGCGCCAGCTCGTGCAGGATCGTGTTGGCCCGCTGCTCGTACTCGAAGTCGGTGACCTGGGAGCGGAACAGGTAGTGCGACTCGGCGTGCGTGACGCAGCCGAAGTTCTCCATCGCGCCGGCGTTGAAGTCCGGCACCCAGAGCTGGTCGTACTTGGGCAGCGGGTAGCGCACCCCGAACTGCTCGTGGAAGAAGTCGAAGCCCTGCTTGGTGATCAGGAACAGGTCGTCGGAGTCCAGGTGCGGCGCCATCGAGGCCCGGCAGAAGACCCCCAGGTCGATGCCGTCGTGGCTGTCCCGCACCTCGTGGTACGGCCCGGCGCAGAGCGCGGTGATGTAGGTGCTCATCCGGGCCGACTCCACGAAGTGGACGGTCTTGAGCGCCTCGCCGGCCGGCTCCTCGCGCTCCACCGGCATGTTGGACACCACGCGCCAGTGGTCGGGGACGGTGGCGTGCCAGGTGTAGACGCTCTTCAGGTCGGGCTGGTCGAAGCAGGCGAAGACCCGCTGCGCGTCGGCCGTCTCGAACTGGCTGTAGAGGTAGGTCTCGCCGTCGACCGGGTCCACCGTGCGGTGCAGGCCCTGCCCGCTGTTGGAGTACGCGAAGTCGGCGTCCACGACGAGGGTGTTCTCCGCGGCCAGCCCGGACAGCGCCAGGCCCTTCTCGGCCGACCAGCCGGAGAGGTCGACCGGCGCGCCGTTGAGCGTCGCCGACCGCACCGACTCGGCGGCGGTCTCGATGAAGGTGCCGGCACCCGGCTCGGCGCAGCGGAACCGGACCTCGGTCACCGACCGGAACGTGCGGCCCTCGGCCTGCACGGCGGTCGACAGGTCCAGGCTGATGTCGTACCCGGTCACCTCCAGCAGGCGGGCCCGCTCGGTGGCCTCCACCTGGGTCAGGTTGCGCACTCCCGGCACTTTTCGTCTCCATCCCACTCTCGCCGCCTCGCGGCTGCGCCAGCCCGGTCGGCCGCTCGTGACGGCCGGCCCGGACCGAGTCTTCCATGCACCGACGCCCCGCGGTGGTCGAGGTCACGCTCTCATTCCGCTACCAGCCGATGCCCTGCGGGGTGAGGATCGAGGCAGCGGCGCCGGGGGCTGCCCGGTGCGTCACCAGTCGTGAAGGGACCTCACCGTGACCGATCGTGTCACCGTCGACATGTGGTTCGACCCCCTGTGCCCCTGGGCGTGGATCGCCTCCCGCTGGCTGCTGGAGGTCGAGAAGGTCCGGGACGTGGACATCCGCTTCCACGTGATGAGCCTCTCGGTGCTCAACGAGGGTCGGGACCTGCCCGAGGAGTACCAGGAGCTGATGAACAAGGGCTGGGGCCCGGTACGCGTCTGCGTGGCCGTCGAGCAGCAGCACGGACAGGAGACGCTGGCGAAGCTCTACACCGCCATGGGCACCCGGATCCACCTCGGTAAGGAGCAGCTCGGCCCGGAGCTGTTCAAGGCCGCCCTCACCGACGTCGGCCTGGACCCGGCGCTGGCCGGCGTCGCCGACACTGCCGAGTACGACGAGGCGCTGCGGGCCAGCCACGAGGCCGGGATGCGGCCTGTCGGCACCGACGTCGGCACCCCGGTCATCCACGCGCCGGGCCCGGACGGCCGCCAGGTGGCCTTCTTCGGCCCGGTGATCACGCCGGCCCCGAAGGGCGAGGCCGCCGGACGGCTCTGGGACGGCGTCCTGCTGGTCGCCGGCACCCCGGGCTTCTACGAACTCAAGCGCTCCCGCGAGCTCGGCCCGATCTTCGACTGAACGGGGGCCGTCGCCCCAGGCCGAGCGCGTCCGGTCCGGGGCGACGACCCGGCCCGGGGGAGAGGACGGTGTGACAGCGTCCGCGCACCGGGTTCGCCCCTCGAGCGGACCCGCTGACCGCGCCGGGCCGCGTCCGACTCCGACGCCCGTCCACCTCGGCGGCGGCGTTCGTGGTCGGGCCGTGGTCGCCGGCGGCCGGCCCCGGGCCATCGCCGACTCCGACGCCGCGTCACCCTCCCGGGCACGGTGTCGTTTTTCCGGTTGTCCAGCGCAGCGGCCGCAGCGGCCGCACCCGGCCGACCCGGAGGCTTTCCCGATGGCCAAGCACCGCCGTCCGTCCGCTGACGACCCGTCGACGGGGCAGGAGGTGGCCGACCCCACCACGTACTGGTCGGTCGACGACTGCCACTGGCCGGCGGTCAGCCCCGAGCTTCCCGTCGAGATGGTCGACCTGCTCGCCCCGCCGATCGTGGTCGGCGTCGCCCGCGTCCCGGTCACCTGCCGGGCCACCCCACCGGGCGCCCCGTCCGCTCGGCCGACCGGCCCGGGTGGCTCCGCGCCCGCGCGCGGTGGCGCGTCCGTCCCCGCCCAGACCGGACGGCACCGCCGCGTCAAGGAGCCGGCCGAGCGGGGATGACCGGTTCATCTGGTGGACCGGGCGCGGGGTCCGCGTCATCGGGGCGGCCGGCGCCGGTAGCGTCAACTCCCATGACGGTCGTGCATCCGATCGCCCGGGCCTGGATCACCACTGGCGGCACCGGCGCGCAGAACTACGACGAGTTCGCCGACGACGCGGAGATCACCGCGATCATCGAGGCGAACCCGCACAGTGCCCTCGGCATCGAGATGCCCCACCGGGCGCCGGAGAGCCTCGGCAAGTCCTTCCTCGACGCGCTCGGCGACGCGGTGGCCCGCCTCGCCGAGGCCAAGGCCGACGGCAGCTACACCCCGGCCGAGCAGGTCGTGGTGCTCTACCGGATCAGCGCCCCGGGCGAGGAGTCGGCGTACGGGCTCTTCGCCATGGTGGACACCGACCAGATCTCCACCAGCGCCGACGAGCCCGGCCTGGTCATCCGCAACGAGGACGTCTTCATCGCCAAGGTGCGCGAGCGGGTGGCCCTCGCCGAGGCGCTGGGGCACCTGCTCTCACCCGTACTCCTGCTCCAGACCGGGCGGGGCGACGAGCTGCACGCCGCCCTCGCGGCGGCGACCGAGTCCGCCGGCGCCCCCGCCGCGACCGACACCGACCAGGCCGGCCGTACGCACGCCATCTGGCTGCTCGGCCCCGGCCCGCAGCAGGACGAGCTGACCGCGCTGGCCGGCGGCGGCGAGCTGGTGGTCGCCGACGGCAACCACCGCAGCCTGGCCGCGCAGACCGGCGGGCTGCCCCGCTTCCTGTCGGTGGTCACCACCCCGGCGTCGGTCGCCATCCAGCCCTACAACCGGCTGGTCAGCGAGCTGACCACCACTCCAGGCGAGCTGCTCGACCGGCTGCGCGCCGCCGGCGCCACGATCACCCCGATCGACGGCCCGGTCGAGGTCCCGCCGGCCGGCGGCACCGTCCACCTCCGGCTCCCCGGCCAGGGGTACGCGGTCACGCTGCCGCACGACGAGGGTGCCGCCCGGCTGGAGAACCTGGACCACGCGCTGGTCGAGCGGCTGCTGCTGCGCGACGCGCTCGGCCTCGACCCGGGCGACAAGCGGATCACCTACGTCGGCGGCGACTACCCGGCGAGCTGGCTCACCGGCGAGGTCGACGCCGGCCGGGCCGAGCTGGCGATCCTCATCGCCCCGGTGACCGTGGACGACTTCGTCGCGGTGAACCTGGCCCGGGAGAAGATGCCCCGCAAGAGCACCTGGTTCACCCCGAAGGCGCGCGGCGGCCTGGTCGTCGCCGAGCTGCCCCGGTGACGCTGTGACGAATCCGCCCCGGTACGCCGCCCGCGCGACGTGCCGGGGCGGGGCCTGACAGACTGCGCGGTATGCGCGTCTACCTGGGATCCGACCACGCCGGTTTCGAGTTGAAGGTGCACCTGGCCAACCACCTGGCCAAGCAGGGCTACGAGCTGGTGGACGTCGGGCCGCACGCCTTCGACCCGGACGACGACTACCCGGCCTTCTGCCTGCACACCGGTGACCGGGTGGTCAACGACCTGGGCAGCCTCGGGGTGGTCATCGGCGGCTCCGGCAACGGCGAGCAGATCGCCGCCAACAAGATCGCCGGTGTCCGGGCAGCACTGGCCTGGAACGTCGAGACCGCCCAGCTCGGCCGGGAGCACAACGACGCCAACGTGGTGGCCGTCGGCGCCCGCCAGCACACCCTGGACGAGGCGACCGCCATCGTCGAGGCGTTCCTCACCACGCCCTTCTCGGGCAACCCGCGGCACTCCCGCCGGATCGCCCAGATGGCCGAGTACGAGCGCACCCGCCAGCTCCCCGAACTGCCCTGACCGTCGGCTGACCCCCGGCCCCACCGGGCCGGGTCCGCGTCCGAGGCCGGCCCGTGCGGGCCGGCCCCTGCCGTCACCGGCCGGAGCGGGGCAGGTCCTCGCGGGGCACCCAGTTGCGGCGGACGATCACCAGCCGGGCCTCCGCCTCGGCCAGGTCCGCGTCGGTCGGCCGGGCGGCGTCCCGGGCCCGCAGCGCCGCGCCGACCCCCACCTGGGAGGAACCGGAACCGACCAGCCCCCGCAGGCCCCGCTCGCTCTCCTCGGCTCCGCCGCCGCGCCGCGTCCGGGGCGCGGGCGTGCCGTCGTGCACCTCAGCTGTGGCCGCCGCCGGACCGCCGCCGTCCTCGGCCACCCCGTCCGGCTGGTGCCGCAGCCGGCGTCTCCGTCGCTCCGCATCCGCCATCAGCCGACCGTACCGCCCGCACCGGCTCCGGTGGCCCCGCCGGCGCTCAGAAGACCTCCATCGCCCCCGCGGCACGGTGCCAGCCGAAGGCCGGGCCGACGGCGGCGAGCGCGCCGGGACGCAGCTCGCGGAGCCGACCCGTGGCGGCCAGCGCGGCCGGCGCCACGCCGCCGAGGTACAACTCGCCGAGGCCGCGTACGTCACACGCCAGCTCCCCGGGATCGTCGGTGCGGACGCACACCGCGCCGGTGGGACCGCCGCTGAGCCGCCAGCGCCCGGTGTTCTCCGGCAGCAGCTCGTCGGTGACCTCGATCACCACGTCGACGGCGGTCGGGTACCGGCGGGCAGCCAGCGCGGCCGGGACGTCCACCACCCGCACCCAGAGCGCGTCGACCAGCTGGGCGCCGAGCCGGCGGGGTTCGTCCACCAGGCGCAGCAGCGGCTCGTCCACGGCGACCCGGCCGCAGGAGAGCTGCCGGGTCAGGTCGATCGAGAAGAGCGTCCGCCACAGCGCCAGGTACGCCTCGGGTTCGGCCGCGACCACCTCGTCCACCCGTACCTGCCCGCGCGGCCCGCGCTGGTCCCACTCCTCCCGGGTCCGCCAGAGCGCGTACCCGTCCACGCCGTCCGGCCCCTCGTGCAGCAACGCCCGGCGCGGGGTCGCCCCGCCCCGCCAGGCGGTCGGGTCGGCCAGCACGTACCGCCACCAGCGCTCGTCCCGGTCCGACCAGCCGGGGCGGTCCGGGCGCACCCGGTCGTACACCCGGGCCAGCTCGGGTTGCGACGCGACCGGGTCGGCCAGGCGGAGGGCGCCCGGCGCGGACGCCGGCTCCGGCAGCCGCACTTCGGCGGTGGCCGGGCAGTCGACGGCGAGGCGCTGCGCGGCCAGGCCGTAGCCGAACCGGGGGTAGATCCGTCCCTCGCTGGCCCACAGCACCGCGACCGGCTCCCGGCCGGTGTCGTAGATCTCCCGTAGCTGGCGGCCCATCAGCGTGCTGAGCAGGCCGCGGCGCCGGTGGGTGACGGCCACCGCGACCATGGTGACGTGCGCCGCCGCCACCGTCGCCCCGGGGACGGTGAGCGTCCGGGTGAAGGCGGAGGCGTGCGCCACCGCCCGACCGCCGTCGCGGACCAGCAGCGACCGGTCCGGCTCGAAGACGCCCCGCTCGACCTCGCGGGCCTCGGTGTCGAACGCGCTGTGGAACGCGTCACCCATCAGGTCGGCGATCTCGTCGAAGTCGGACGCGGCCGGGACCTGCACGTCGGCGACGGGGTGGGTCATCGCCCCTGTTTAGCCCATCGTCGGCGGGGCGGCGACCGATTTGCCGGCTGGCTACCCTCGAAGACGGCGGGTCGGCCGGAGGCCGGCGCCGGTCAGGGGAGGACACGAGATGGCAGACCAGACACAACCGTGGGCGGAGCGGACAGTCGAGGTGCCGCCGCAGCCCGGTGTCGGGGTGCCGCCGCAGCGGGACGCGTTCCGCCCCGGCGTCGCCTCCGTCGGGCGGCCGCGCACCCCACGCACCGAGCAGTTCCCCACCGTGGGCAGCGACGAGCACACCTGGAACGAGCCGGCGCCGCGCCGGCCGATGAGCTGGCACCTGGCACAGCTGCGCCAGGGCCGCGAGTGGAGCATGGCGGGGGCGCTCTTCGCCTTCGTCTGCTGGGGGATCTGGGCCATCTCCGGGCGGGGCGACCTGGGCGCGCCGCTGCTCACCTTCGTGCTGAGCCTGCTGGTGGCGGTCGGCCTCTTCGCGCTGTCCCGCCTGATCGGGCGGGTGATCTGGGAGCGCCAGCTGGGCCGGATCCGGCGCGGCGCGCGCGGCGCGCACCTGGTGACCGCGATCTTCCTGGTCGGCGTCGGGGTCGCCTACCTCCAGCAGACCGAGTGGGTCGTGTCGGTCTGGAACTTCGTCACCGGCAACTGACTCGTACGTCGCGGGCGGATCGGCCGGGGCCGACCCGCCCGCGCGTCCGGTCGCGGGAGGCCGCGACAACGGGTCGTTCTCCACCAGGCCGGCGGTGCTTACCCCGCCGGCCGCGGTTCATCCGCGCCCCGGCCCGCGCCCGTCACGCCGTGCCGTGCCCCTCCGCGTCCGCCTTGGGGGAGGCGACCCGGGCCGCCGGGTCCTCGACGCCGGGCTGCCCGCCGCCCGGCGCGACCATGCCGTCGTAGTTGTAGACCGTGCCGTCCTCGCCGTGCTGCTTCGTGGTGCGCAGGTAGCGGTGGATCATGCCGTCCAGCTCGATCTCCAGCAGGGCGCTCTCCGCCTGCTGGGTGCTGCCGTCACGGGGGCCACCGACCAGGTACGCGTTCGTGTTCGTCTCCATGCCGACTGCCCTACCCAGGGCGAACCGGGGGAAAACGGCTCGTCCGCCGGTCGTCCGCCGCCGTGGGCCCGGCCGCCGGGCTCAGTCGTCCCCGGCGAAGCGGTACAGCACGAAGTCCTTCTCCCGCCCGCAGGCGATCACCGAGGCGTTCCACGAGCAGGACTCGCTGCGGACGTCCTTGAGCTCACCCATCTCGAACGGCGACTTTCCGCCCACCGTCATGCCGGCGAGGCTGCGGTTGTCCTCGGCGGTGCTCGGCGGCTCCGCGAAGAGCAGCACGTTGCCCGCGTCCAACCGGACCGCCACGCCGTCCCGGTCGGCCAGCACCGCCCTGCCGTCGGCGTCGAAGAGGGTGACGGCGTACTGCGGGGAGTCCCGCCGGGCCAGCAGGTGCTCGCCGACCGGCACCAGCCCGTCGGCCTCCGGCGCCGGCCAGTGCCGGCTGCCCTCGCCCTCGGTCGCCGCCACCACCTCGGTACGCGCGGTCTCACCGTTCGGCACCTCCAGCAAGCAGGCCCGGTGCTCGCCGCAGGCGACCAGCGACTGCGGCCGTCGCCCGCCGTCGGGGGCGGTGTAGAGCACGTCCGGCTCGCCGAGGCTCGTCAGGTCGTACCCGAGCAGCCGGTATCCGCGCTCGTTCTCGGTGACGTACAGCTGGTCGGCGTGCGCCACCACCAGGTCGTCGACGTCGGCCACGTTGGGCCGGCTGCGCAGCACCTCACCGTTGTCCATGTCGATCAGCCGGACCGACCGGTCGGCGCCCACCTGCACCAGCCGGCCGCCGGTGCCGAGCCAGGGTGCCGTCGGCGCGCCGGTGACGAACCCGGTACCGCCCGACGCCTCCGGGGTGCCGACCCGCACCACCCGGGTCCGGCTGCTGCCGTACTCGTCTCGCGGACTGTCCCGGCGCCACTCCTCGTGGCCGTCGCGCATCCGCAGGCCGACCAGTCGGTCGCCGGTCCGGTCGACCCAGACCACCGTGTCCCGGGTGTAGTGCAGGTCGTCGTCGCCATGCACGGAGAGCCGCCACCGTTGGTTGCCGGACCCGGCGTCGAGCACCAGCAGGTCGCGCGGCGTGCTGTCGCCGGACGCGTCCGCGAGGACCGCCACCCCGCCGGGCAGCGCGCGGATCCCGGCCCACTGCTGCGCGCCGACCGGGGTGGCCTTGCGCCACAGCTCGTCCCCGCTGCCCGCGTCGACCGCCACCACCTCCAGCCGGTCGTCGGCCAGCTGGTGGGCGAGATAGGCGCGGTCGCCGAGGACCGAGGTGAACACGGCGGTCGCGCGCTCCGCGCCGGCCTTCGGCGTGGCCACCACCTCCAGGGTCCGGAACTCCAGCGCCGGGTAGCGGTCCCGGGTCAGCCAGAGCGCGGTCGCGGCCAGCACCCCGACCACCGCGAGGCCCGCGCCGAGCGCGATCCAGAGCCCCCGCCGGGACCGTCCCGGCCCGGTCGGACCGCCGCCGGGCGCCGGCGACACCGGTGGAGCCGAGTGGGGTACGCCCGGCCAGCCCGCCACCGTCCCGGCTGCCGGCGACACCGCCTGCCCTGGCAGGTACGGGTCGGGTCGGGTCGGCGCCGGCCGGGGCAGCGTCGCCGCCGTCGCCGTCTTCGCCGCCGAATCGGCCACCCCCGCCGCGTCGCCGGCCGCCCCGTGCGCCGCCGGCGCGTGCCCCGGCGTCTGCTGCGGCGTCGCCGCTCGGCCCGGCCTCCCGTGCGGCGCCGCCTGACCGGGCGCTCCGGGTGCCGCTGCCGGGGGGTGCCCGGGTGCTCCGGCGGCCACCGGTGCCGGCCGGGACTGCGCGCGCGGCATCGGCAGGTCGGTCAGCGCCCCCTCGGCGACCGGCAGCTCGGGCTGTTCCAGCACCGTCGGCGCGATGCCCAGCTCGGCGTGGAGCATCCGGGCCACCAGCGGTATCCGGGACGAGCCGCCGACCAGGAAGAGCCCGGCCAGCCGCTCCGGGGTGAGCCCCGCGGCGGCGATCACCTCGCGGGTCTCCGGCACCGCCCGGGCCAGCAGGGGAGTGGCGAGCCGTTCCAGGTCGGCCCGGTCCAGCCGCGCCGCCGTCTCCACCCCCGGTACGGCGACCGGGGCGACGATGGCCCGGGACAGCATCTCCTTCGCTCCGCGCACGTTGTCCCAGAGCTGCTGCCGGTCCCGCCACTGGGTGGCCGTCTCTGGCGCGGTCAGCCGGGCCCACCGTGCCGGGTCGGCATCGGCGACCAGTTCCCCGAGCCGGGCCACCAGGGCGGCGTCCAGGTCCAGCCCACCCAGGTCGGCCACCCCACCGGTGGAGATCACGGTGAAGCCGGAGTCCCCCCACGGGTCGGCGCCCTCGTTTCGGACCACGGCGACGTCAAGCGTGCCGCCGCCGAAGTCGAAGACCGCGACCGCGCCGCCGACCGGCACCGGCCGGCGCAGCACGTCGGTGTAGTACCGGGCGGCGGCCACCGGCTCCCGCAGCAGGCGGGTCCCGGGCGGGATCGGCCCGGACATGGTGTGCTCGGCGGCCGTGGGCCAGCCGGCGAGGGCCAGCGCCTCGTGCAGCACCTGCCGTCGGGGCGCCTCCCAGGCCGCCGGGTAGGTGACCACCGCCGGGGGCAGGAAGCCGGCCGCCGCGACCGCCGACTCCGCCACCGCGCGCAGGGTCGCCGCCAGCAGCTCCGCCGGGCGGTACGCCCGCCCGCCCAGCGACACGGTCGGCTCGTCCACCCGCCGCTTCGGGTTCGGCTCGTACCCGGCCGGGTCGGCCTGCGCCAGCCGCTGCGCGTCCCGGCCGACGTGCAGCCGCCCGTCGGCGTCGGCGTACACGCCGGAGGGGAGGATCGGCTGGCCGTCGACGAGCAGCGGCCGGGTCCGCTCGTCCGGCCAACGCAGCACGGCCACGGTGTTGGACGTGCCGAGGTCGACGCCGAGGGCGAACCCGTCCTGCTGGCCTGCCATCGGTCGATACCTCCACGCCCACGAGTTGCCCGGCCCCGCATCGTACGCAGCCGATGCAGCAGACCCGATCGACCGCCCGGCTCCGTCCGCCGGCCGAAACGAGAAGTGCGCCACGGAGCACCCTGGCCGGACGAACGGGCGACCGCCCGGCTCGACACCGAGCATGTCCTGGCGTACGCCCTGCCCGGCGTCGCCGATCGCCCAGGTGCGCCATGGAAGGCTGGCTGCGTGGGACTGGACCGGAAGGTGGCCGCGCGGCTGGCGGAAGAACGCCTCGACGAGTGGCGGCGGCTCGGCCACCACGACTGGCGGGCCATGGTCGACCAGCGGGAGCGGCGCGACGTCACCGGCGCGGACGGCCGGCGGTACGTCGTGGTCAGCTCCGGCCTGGACGACGGCGACGGGCGGGTACGGATCGCGGTGGCGGTGGACGACGGCGGCTGGTCCGCCCTCGCGCCGGTGGTCCGGGACGAGATCAGCCGGCCCGGCGGCAGCGGAACGGCGGGCGGCGGACTGGCCTGATCGTCGCGGCCTCCAACGGCTCGACCGGCGGCCCGCAGCCCCGGGGTTAGTCGACCAGCCAGGTGTACAGAATGGTCATCGGCGGGCTCACCCAGGCGGCGACGACGAGGGCGGCGAGGACCGTACTCACCAGCAGGCTGCGCCACCGGGCGGAGTCGGCACGCAGCCGAGGACTGGCGAGCCGGGCGACGGCGACGAGTGTCGTGCCCGCCGCGGCGAGGGGCATCATGCCGATCACGACGACCAGCACCAACCACACCGCGCCCCACGGTCCGGGCCAGAGGTCGGCGTTGCCGGTGGCGTCGTCACCCTGGCGGGGCAGGTAGAGGTGCCCGGAGAAGGCGGCGGCCCGCCCCAAGGCGACGCTGACGGCGACGACGTACGCGCCGACCAGCAGGAACTGTGTACGGGCCAGGGCGCGGCCGGGCGGGCGCGGCGCGGGGGTCGCCGCGAGATCGGCGGTCGTCATGGACCGGATGCTAGCCAGCGACGGTCGGCTCCGATGCCCCGCCGAGCAGGGGTCCACGGTCCGGTGCCCGGGCGCGCTCGGGTTCCCCGGACCACCCCGCAGAGTCCGCACGCTGGTGAGAGGTCTTGGGGTCAACGGCGAAGCTACTTGCCCCTGGTGCCCGCTGATGCCCGGTGCCGGTCGCCGCCACTGGCCCATGGGTGGCTCGTGACGCCCTGATGCTCACGCTCGGCAGGTCGACAGCGTGTCTGCGGGTCTGCCAGGATCGGCGGATGTTGGTGAGGGAACGGCCGGTGGTGATTGCTGTCTGCGGGTGTCCGGGGGCTGGGAAGACCACCATTGCCTCTGCAACGGCTGGCCGCTTCGGTATCCCGTTCCTGACCCGCGATGAGATCAAGACAGGTCTTGGGTTGTCCTCCGCCTCCGTCGCCGAGGACGGGCGGGTCCGGCTCGACCCGGACTTCCATGTTGCCGGTGGTCCCGTCAGCCGCCGCGCTGAGGCCGTGATGGTCGACGCGATCCGGCTGCTCGCGGCCTCAGGGGTCAGCTTCGTCGTGGAGTCCTCGGTGTTGTCCCACGAGCTGCTGGGCGTGCTGCTCGCGGGTGACACCCGAGTGCTGGCTGTTCACGTCGTCGCCCCGGAGGCGGTCATCGGCCGGCGACTTGCCGCTCGGGCGGCCGAAGGCGGGGCCATCGACCAGCAGCTTCTGTCCCTGTTCCAGCGGGGTGAGATGAAACGGTCGATCTTCGAACCGCCGGAGGGCGTCGACGCCGTCGTTGAGATCGACACCGCAGAGCATGGAGCTCGGGCCATCGAGACGATCGTGGCAGCGGTCGTCGCCCTGCTCGGGCCGTCAAGAACGGAAGGCGGTTCGTTACCGATCGAGCCGGCAACGAACCATCGATCAGAGTCCGCGGGTAACGGGCGTCCTGGCCAGGCGGTGGAGTCGCTCCGGTTGACTTGAGCGAAGGATCCTGGCGCCTGTGGCGAGGCACGTCGTCACGGCGTCGGCACCTCGAACTGCCGACGCCGCGACGGAATGCCGAGCTGGCGGATTCACCCCCGATGACATGGACCCACCTGGCGCGGGGCGGCTTCAGTCGTCGCGCCCGGCACCGCGGTCGGGTGCGCTCATGTCCCCGGTCCCGGGCATGCCTTCGGCGAGCCCGTAGCGCAGGTACACGGTGCCCTTCGGATTGGCTACCGGCGGTTCGAGGAGGGTGACGTTGGTGGGCACCGCGCCACCGTCGAACACCTTCTTCCCGACGCCGAGCACGATCGGGTGCACCCAGAGGTCGAGCCGGTCGAAGAGCTTCTCGCGCAGGAGGGTCTGCACCAGGTTCAGGCTCCCGACGACCTTCACGTGCTCGTGCCGGTCACGGAGCTCGCGCACCGCGCCGGCCAGATCCGGGCCGAGCTGGGTGGACCCGGCCCACGAGAGGTCGGGCCTGCCGCGGGAGGCCACGTACTTCGGGACGCTGTTGAAGAGCGTGGCGATCTCGTTGTCCTGGCCGCCCTCCTGGTGCGGCCAGTAGGCGGCGAAGATGTCATACGTCCGCCGGCCGAGCAGGAGGGCATCCGTGCCCTCGTACGCGGCATTGACCTGCGCTCCGGAGACCTCGTCCAGCAGGGGCGCCTGCCAGCCGCCGAACGGGAACCCCACCGGGTCCTCGTCGGGGCCGCCGGGCGCCTGCCCGACGAGGTCGAGGGTGGCGAACAGCTCGATGTGGATGAGGCCCATGCCTTACTCCCGATGAAGTTGGTTGTCTCGGTCGGGAGGTAGACCTGTGGGTGCCGGCAGAATCATCGCTGCGACGGCACCCAGCTTCGTACTTGTCCACCGCCTCGCCCGGTGCATCGGTCACCACCCCGTCCCGGGCCAGCGTCGCCACCAGGCCGGGGCGCCGCACCGGCACTCCCCACTCACGATAGATCACAGGCCGTGTCCAAACTGGGCGGCTGCCCCTGCGTCCAGAGTCACCGCAGGTCACCGGCGCGATCCATGGCTGTGGTCCCAGCCGCTCTCGGACCGCCGGATCGCCGGAAGTGGCCGCCGCCGACCCCGAACGGCGCGCGGATGGCCCGCAAGATCCAGGATCCGGGAGAAGCGAACCGCCCAGGTACCGCGATCATGCGGTCTACCTGGGCCTTCGGAAGTGGAGCGGGCGACGGGAATCGAACCCGCACCGTCATTTTGGAAGAGCGCGATCGGCCGGGCGTGATGCCAGAAACGCCTGCGGCCGACGGTCGGCGCGCCTGCGCCTCGTGCCCTCTCGTGACCGCTGGGCACCTCGGCTACTGGCCCATGGATGGCCCGTTGTCGAGGTCGCACTGTCAGTTCCGATCATTAGTATCGCGGCACAAAGGAGGAGGGGTAGACGTCATGACTGCTGCTCAGGTGGATGGGCTTATCCGGATCATGCCGCCGACCCACGGCGCCGACGAAGAGGTGGGGTGGGATGCCGCCGAGGCACAGTTGAGCGTGCGTCTGCCGGCCGACTATCGCGCCTTCATGGCGGTCTACGGCGGGGGAAGCATTGGCGGCGAACTAAGCATCCTGCTTCCGCTGCCCGTCGACGCCGTGTGGAGCGGTGGGACGATCGCTGGCGAGACTCCGAACTTGCGCTACCAGTGGGAAGCGGAGGGCGGGGTGGCAGGGATCAAACTTGGCGCGGATGCCGTGCTGGCCTGGGGCGTCGGCTGCAGCAACGGCGACCTGCTGGGCTGGCTGATGACCGGCTCGGATCCCGACCAGTGGCCAGTGGTGGTGTGGCGGCGCCACCACGCGGGGGGCGAGCCGAGCTTGACGCTGTTCGAATGCGGGATGGTGGAGTTTGTTAGGCGGCTGTTGCTCGGGGAGTTTGATGCGTGCCCGCTCAGCGATGTTTCCCTGTGGGGCCGCATCCAGCCTTTCGTGCACTGGCGTGAACAGGACCGACGTTTCCTAGCCGGCCTTGATCCCATTACGGGCGAGCCCGACCCGTACGCAGACATGTTCCAAGGCTGGAACCGGCCATAGCCGTGCCGCACGACCTGCGTCGAGGTCCCATATCGCGACTGCCGCCACGCTGCCCCCGTCCCCCGGATAGGTGCCAAGGACTGCGGCGCCCGGTCGGGGTCAAGGGTGGCCGTAGGCCATCGGCATGCCGACGCGGAGCGCCCTTGACGCTGGCCGGCTGGTGTAGAGGATCGAGCACCCGGGGGATGGCTCACGCCCTGGTCCTCGTCGTCATCAGACCGCGGACAGCGCCCACGGGATTCGGAGGCAAGTGGCCCACGGATGGCCCGCAAGATCGAGGCGGGGGAGTGGCCGGCCGGCCCAGGATCGGGGGATACCGCCTCTGACCTGGGCCGGTGGGCTGTGGAGCGGGCGACGGGAATCGAACCCGCACCGTCAGTTTGGAAGACTGAAGCTCTGCCATTGAGCTACGCCCGCAGTCGCCCCGCCACGACGGGACGCGCCGACAGCCTACCCGGTCCCCCCACTCCCCGCGCACAGGCATATCCACGCCCCCCTCCCGTGCCCCGCGCACTTTCCGAGAAAGAGTGGCCTCGCAGCGCCCGGAGGCCACTCTTTCTCGGAAAGTGCACCCAGGGCGGCCGTCGCCCGGCGGCGGCCAGCGGGCGGTAGGGGAGTCCGGTTGGTGGGGGTTCGGCGGGTTGGGGGCCTCCCCGGCACCTCCGCCGGGTGCCGACGGCATACACTTCTCGTCGCCACGGGGTGTGGCGCAGCTTGGTAGCGCACTCGCTTTGGGAGCGAGGGGCCGTGGGTTCAAATCCCGCCACCCCGACTGTCGTCCGCCGGCCGGGTCGCCCGGGCCGTCGCCGATTTTTGTCGCGCGGTACCCGGGCGCTGCCGGAGCAGCAGCCCGGCTCGCCTACACTCGATGCGCGCAAACACGCCCAGACTCAAACTGAGATCCGTCAAGGAGTACGCCTGTGAAGAGCACCGTCGAGACTCTGAGCCCGACGCGCGTGCGGCTCGCCATCGAGGTGCCGTTCGTCGAGCTCGAGCCGAGCCT
This sequence comes from Micromonospora sp. CPCC 206171, assembly GCF_036906755.1. Classification (NCBI taxonomy): domain Bacteria; kingdom Bacillati; phylum Actinomycetota; class Actinomycetes; order Micromonosporales; family Micromonosporaceae; genus Micromonospora; species Micromonospora sp. CPCC 206171. The sequence goes on from NZ_JBAKHT010000010.1 coordinate 176,616, forward strand.
CAGGAAGGCGTACCGGGAGATCGGTTCGCAGGTGCAGGTTCCCGGCTTCCGCCGGGGCAAGGTGCCGGCTGCCGTCATCGACCAGCGGGTGGGCCGGGGGACCGTCCTCAACGAGGCGATCCAGGAGGCCATCCCGCAGAACATCCTCGCCGCGGTCCGTGAGCACGACCTGAAGACGCTCGGTCGTCCCGAGGTCGACATCACCGAGTTCAACGACGGTGACTCGCTCAACTTCACCGCCGAGGTCGATGTCCGCCCGGAGATCACCCTGCCGGACCCGGCCACCGTCGAGGTGACCGTGGACGAGCTGCAGATCGACGACAGCGAGATCGACGAGCAGGTCAAGAGCCTGCGCGAGCGGTTCGCCACCCTGAAGACGGTCGAGCGGGCCGCCCAGGAGGGCGACTACGTCCAGATCGACCTGAACGCCACCGTCGACGGCGAGGAGGTGCCGGGCGGCTCGGCCAGCAACATCTCGCACGAGGTCGGCAGCAAGCAGCTCCTGCCGGGGCTGGACGAGGCCGTGGTCGGCCTCGCCGCCGGCGAGAGCACCACCTTCACCACCCAGCTCGTGGGCGGCGACTTCGCCGGCCGCGACGCCGAGGTGGCGGTGACCGTCCGCACGGTCAAGGAGAAGGAGCTGCCGGAGCTGGACGACGACTTCGCCCAGATGGCCAGCGAGTTCGACACCATCGCCGAGCTCCGTGACGACCTGCGCGAGCGGGTCGCCCGGGGCAAGCGGGTCGAGCAGATCTACGCGGCCCGGGACAAGGCCCTGGAGCAGCTCGTCGCGGCCGCCGAGGTGCCGGCGCCGGAGGGTGTCGTCCGCGAGGAGGTCGAGAGCCGCAAGGCGGCGATGATCGACCAGCTGGAGCGGATCGGTGCCTCGCTGGAGGAGTACCTCGCCGCCGAGGAGAAGACCGAGGAGCAGATCGACGCAGAGCTGAACGAGGCGGCGACCGAGGGCGTCAAGATCCAGCTCCTGCTGGACACGCTGGCCGACGCCGAGGACGTCCAGGTCTCCGACGACGAGTTCGGCCACGAGATCGTCCACCGCGCACAGCGGGCCGGCATGGCGCCGCAGCAGTACTACGACCAGCTGGTGCGCTCCGGCGCGGCGGCCGCCGTCTTCGGTGACGTGCGTCGCGGCAAGGCCCTCGCCGCGGTCATGGAGAAGATCAAGATCAAGGACACCGCCGGCAACGAGGTCACCCTCGAGGCGCTGCGGGCCGAGAGCGAGCAGGCGCACGAGCACGACCACGAGCACTGATCTTCCCCGGTAGGCCGCCGTCCGCCCGTTGCGGTGGACGGCGGCCGAAACCGTTTTCCGGGTACGTCGGAGGACAGCTGCGCTGAGAGCGAACAGTGCCCCGACCGGGAGTCGATCACCCGGCTGAGCGGTTAGTGTCGGGGAGGACGGTACGGAGAGCGAAGGGCTGCCATGACCGACATGCACATCCCCAAGAAGTCGCTCCGGGCGATCGAGGCCCGCGGTGGCGACTCCATTGGCAACCTCGACGACTCGGTCTACAACCGGTTGCTCAAGGAGCGGATCATCTTCCTGGGCAGCGAGGTGACCGACCAGGTCGCCAACCGCATCTGCGCGCAGCTGCTGCTGCTCGCGGCGGAGGACCCGGACCGCGACATCAACCTCTGGATCAACTCGCCGGGTGGCTCGGTCTACTCCGGCATGGCGATCTACGACACCATGCAGTTCATCGACAACGACGTGTCGACCGTGGCGATGGGCATGGCGGCCTCCATGGGCCAGCTGCTGCTCTGCGCCGGCACGAAGGGCAAGCGGTACGCCCTCCCGCACGCGCGGATCATGATGCATCAGCCGTCCGGTGGTCTCGGCGGCACGGCCTCCGACATCGCGATCCAGGCCGAGCAGATGCTCTACACCAAGCGGATGTTCCAGGAGCGGGTCGCGCACCACACCGGCCAGAGCCAGGCGCAGATCGAGGCGGACTCGGACCGGGACCGTTGGTTCACCGCCCAGGAGGCCATGGACTACGGCTTCATCGACAAGGTGATCATCGGGGCCGCTCAGGTTCCGGATGGCGCCGGGACCCTGAGCTGAGGAGCTGACGATGACCGATCTGAGCCTGCCGCCCCAGTTCGCGGCCGTGCACAACCGCTACGTGCTGCCGTCGTTCGTCGAGCGCACGTCGTACGGGGTCAAGGAGTCCAACCCCTACAACAAGCTCTTCGAGGACCGGATCATCTTCCTCGGCGTCCAGGTGGACGACGCGTCCGCCAACGACGTGATGGCGCAGCTGCTGACGCTCGAGGGCACCGACCCGGACCGCGACATCATCATGTACATCAACTCGCCGGGTGGCTCGTTCACCGCGATGACGGCGATCTACGACACCATGCAGTACGTCCGTCCGGACATCTCCACCGTCTGCCTGGGGCAGGCGGCCAGCGCGGCGGCGGTCCTGCTGTCGGCCGGCACCCCGGGCAAGCGGATGGCGCTGCCGAACTCGCGGATCATCATCCACCAGCCGGCCACCGAGGGCGGCTACGGGCAGGGCTCGGACATCGAGATCCAGGCTCGGGAGATCCTGCGGATGCGGACCCAGCTGGAGGACATGCTCTCCCGGCACTGCAACCGCCCGATCGAGCAGGTCCGCAAGGACATCGACCGGGACAAGATCATGACGGCCGAGGAGGCCAAGGAGTACGGGCTGGTCGACACGATCCTGACCAGCCGCAAGAAGGGTCTCCTGGCGGCCAACGCCGCCAGCTGACACAGCACGGGTCGGAGGTCGGTCGGGAAGTCGTTCCTGGCCGACCTCTGACACACCCGTTTTGGGGGTCGGAGAAACCTCCGTCAGCGGGTAACGTCGGTTCCGTACCGCTGGCCGGGTCGGGCCGGCGGCAGGGATCGAGACGGACGGGCGCGCGGCGCCCGCAGGTCAGGGCCGGCGTTCCGGCCGACGAGTGCAGGGAGAACGTAGGTGGCACGGATCGGTGACGGCGGCGACCTACTGAAGTGCTCCTTCTGTGGCAAGTCGCAGAAGCAGGTCAAGAAACTCATCGCGGGCCCCGGGGTCTACATCTGTGACGAGTGCATCGATCTCTGCAACGAGATCATCGAGGAGGAGTTGGCCGAGTCCGGCGAGGTGAAGTGGGAAGAGCTTCCCAAGCCGATGGAGATCTGCCAGTTCCTCGACAACTACGTCGTCGGTCAGGACCAGGCCAAGAAGGCGCTCGCCGTCGCGGTCTACAACCACTACAAGCGGATCCAGGCCGAGGCGGCCGGCGCGCCGGGTTCCGGCAGTGACACCGTCGAGCTGGCCAAGTCCAACATCCTGCTGCTCGGCCCGACAGGCTGCGGCAAGACCCACCTGGCGCAGACGCTGGCCCGGATGCTGAACGTCCCGTTCGCCATCGCCGACGCCACCGCGCTGACCGAGGCCGGGTACGTCGGCGAGGACGTGGAGAACATCCTCCTCAAGCTGATCCAGGCCGCCGACTACGACATCAAGCGCGCCGAGACCGGCATCATCTACATCGACGAGGTCGACAAGATCGCCCGCAAGTCGGAGAACCCGTCGATCACCCGGGACGTCTCCGGCGAGGGCGTCCAGCAGGCGCTGCTGAAGATGCTGGAAGGCACGGTGGCCAACGTGCCGCCGCAGGGCGGACGCAAGCACCCGCACCAGGAGTTCATCCAGATCGACACCACCAACGTGCTGTTCATCTGTGGTGGCGCCTTCGCCGGGCTCGACCAGATCATCGAGGCCCGCACCGGCCACGGCGGCACCGGCTTCGGCGCCCGGCTCCGGTCGGTGTCGGAGCGGTCGACCGACGACATCTTCAGCCAGGTGATGCCGGAGGACATGCTCAAGTTCGGCCTGATCCCCGAGTTCGTCGGCCGGCTGCCGGTGATCACCAACGTGCGTAGCCTGGACCGCACCGCCCTGGTCCGGATCCTCACCGAGCCGCGCAACGCGCTGGTCAAGCAGTACCAGCGGCTCTTCGAGCTGGACGGGGTCGAGCTGGAGTTCGACGAGCCGGCGCTGGAGGCGATCGCCGACCAGGCGATGCTGCGCGGCACCGGTGCCCGTGGCCTGCGCGCCATCATCGAGGAGGTCCTGCTCTCCGCGATGTACGAGGTGCCGAGCAACCCGGACGCCGCCCGCGTGCTGATCACCCGCGAGGTGGTCCTGGAGAACGTCAACCCGACCATCGTCCCGCGGGAGTTCACCGGCCGCCGGGCCCGCCGGGAGCGCGAGGAGAAGTCCGCCTGACCGGCGCACCACACTGACGACGACGGCACGGCCACCACTGGTGGCCGTGCCGTCGTTCGGTACGGGATCACACTGGCCGGGTCTGCCCGTCGTCTGGTAGGACCGTCCGATGTTCCCCATCATGCTCGCGGCGGTGTCCGCGGTCGCGTTCGGCACGGCCGACTTCTCCGGCGGCAAGGCGTCCCGCCGCGCCGACCCCGTCGCCGTCACCGTGGTCTCCCAGGTGTTGAGCGTGCCGCTGCTGCTCCTGCTGGTGCTGGTGGTACCCGGCACCCCCACCGGCGTCGACCTGGCGTGGGGACTCGGCGCGGGCGTCGCCGGCGCCGCCGGGGTGATGCTGCTCTACCGCGCCCTCGCCGCCGGGATGATGGCCGTGGTGGCGCCGGTCACGGCGATCACCGCCGCGGTGGTGCCGATCATCGCCGGGCTGCTGACCGCCCGCTGGCCGGGCGCCCTCGCGCTCTGCGGGGCGGGTCTGGCCGTGCTCGCCATCGCCCTGGTCAGCCTCGGCGAGGGCGGCGCCCGCGGCGCGGTGTCCACCCGGGTGATCGGGCTGGCCCTCACCGCCGGGGCGCTCTTCGGCGTCTTCTTCGCCCTGCTCGGCCAGGCCGGTCCGGCTGCCGGCATGTGGCCGGTGCTGGCGCTGCGGCTCAGCTCCATCGCCTTCGGCGTCGCGCTCGCGGTCGGCACCGGCGTGCGCCTGCGGATCGGCCCGCGGGTGTTCGGCTGGGCGGTCGCCGCCGGCCTGCTCGACAGCGCGGCGAACGCGCTCTACCTGGCCGCCGCGGCCCGCGGCCACCTGAGCGTGGTCGCCGCGATCGCGGCGCTCTACCCGGCCAGCACCGTGCTGCTCGCGCTCGCCGTGGACCGGGAACGGCTCCGGCCGGTGCAGCTGGCCGGTCTCGGGTTCGCCGCCGGCGCCCTGGTGCTCGCCAGCGTCTGACGCTGTCCCCAGCCGTCGTCCGCCCGTACCCTGATCTCCATGCGCGTCGCCGTCTGCCAGCTCAACGCCCGCGACGACCGGGCGGCCAACCTGGCCGCCGCCGAGGCCCTGCTGGTCAGGGCCGCCGCGGCCGGCGCGGATCTCGCGGTGCTCCCGGAGTACGTCGACTACCTCGGCCCCGCCAAGGCGATGCCGGAGCCGGAGCCGGTGGACGGCACGGTGGGCACCTTCTTCGCCGGCGTCGCCGAGCGGCTCGGCATCTGGGTGGTGGCGGGCTCGTTCCACGAGGCCGGCCCGGACCCGGCGCACACCTGGAACACCTCCCTGGTGTTCGACCGCTCCGGCGCGCTCGCCGCCAGCTACCGCAAGATCCACCTGTACGACGTGGAGATCCCGGGGCGGGTGTCGTACCTCGAATCGGCGACGGTCGCCCCGGGCGACCAGCCGGTGGTGGTCGACGTCGAGGGCCTGCGGGTTGGTCTGTCGATCTGCTACGACCTGCGCTTCCCCGAGCTCTACCGGCTGCTGGCCGTCGACGGGGGAGCACAGCTCCTGGTCGTGCCGGCCGCGTTCATGATGCACACCGGCCGGGACCACTGGGAGGTGCTGCTGCGGGCGCGGGCCATCGAGAACCAGTGCTTCGTGGCCGCCGCCGGTCAGATCGGGGACCACGAGCCGGAGCGCACCTGCTTCGGGCGCAGCATGGTGGTCGACCCGTGGGGGACAGTGCTCGGTCAGGTGCCCGACGGCCCCGGGCTGAGCGTGGTCGACCTGGACCTCGACCGCCTGCACACCATCCGTACCGAGCTGCCCAGCCTCGCCAACCGGCGGCTCTGAGCGCCGGTCATCCCTGCACGAGCACGGCGATCAGGGTCAGGCCGATGATCGCCGCGGCGGTGACGAGCAACGCGGTGGTCATCCGGGACCGGCCACGCCGGGCCAGCCGGACGGTGGAGAGCACGACGACGGCGAGCACGACCGCGGCGATCACCAGCTGCCAGAAGGGCGCCAGGAGTCCGAGCAGCGCCTCGTCGGCGAGGGTGACCGCCGGGGATCAGGACACGGGATCCATGGCAGCCACTCTGGCACGCCGCCGGCCGGCCGGCGCGCCGATCCGATCGGGTACGCCGGCGCGGCGCCGGCCCGCACGCGGGACACTGCCAATGACGATCATTGATTTGCCTTCTCCGGCCCAGTCCGCGTAACTTTCTCTCTGCACGGGGGAGGCCGGACAAACCGGCCGAGAGCGGGCGCCAGGCTCGTGGCGGAGACGCCGAGCGAGGCTGGGGAGCGGGCGGTGCGGAGACACCCCGGAGACGGGGTTGCGATCGCGAGACCGACCGGGTAGAGTTCGAAAGCCGGCAGGGAGCCGGGCGGGTGGCCGCGAAGCGGCGATCGGCCGGTCTTGCCGACTTCCCACGCCAGAAACGAGCACCGGGTACGGTGAGCGTCAGCGTGGATCGGGCCGCACCAAGTTGATCACCTCAAACGTGAGGTTGACAGCGAAGGTCGGACCGGGTAAGTTGGAGAGGTTGCCCCGGGTCGGGGCTCCACAGTGTGGAGCTTCCGGGCGGTGTGTGGTTGTTCTTTGAGAA